>CAZVHN010000523.1:0-23884 GCA_964626895.1 uncultured Chloracidobacterium sp.
ATTTGCCGCCGCTCGGCCTCGCTCTTTTCCGGAAAGGCGAGCTGTAGATTACGTCGCCCCGTGCGGTTTAGTCCTCCGGGCAGCACGTAAGCAATCCGGCCCAACAGCAGGCCAAGGGCAACTGCGGCCGGACGCGGCAACCCGCCCAGCCCGGAGATGATTGTGCGTGCAAGGGCAAACTCAAGAGTTGTTTGTAGTCTTCCGCGCTTTGCCATCAGTGGAATCGAAAGGGCGTAGTTTAGCCCAAGAACGTTGCCGAGTAGTAAGCGAGGGGTTATTAGCCAGATATGAAGCCTGGGCCTGATTCTCCTTTTTGACCGTCCAACTGCGGATATGCTACAAGCATACAAGGTAAACCTCTCTCATGAAATCAGGCTGGAGCATTGGCAAGTTACGAAAGGAACGACTCCTGCGCGCAGTCGCCATGCTGTTCCTGCTTCACGCAGCAGTTGATCTTGTTTTTCCCCAACTTTGCCGCGAGGAAGCTTTCGGGGTAGTGGCAATAAGTCCGTCTTCTGCTCTTCCGCCGCAAGCGAATAGCCGTGAATCTTCTGGAACAGTTGCCCTCTCATCCTCAAGCGATCCTGAAAGAGAGCAACGCTCAGATCCTCCACCCAGAGATGAAGATTGCTTCTGCTGCTGCACGCACGTAATGCCGAGCCCGGTGTTCGTCAATCCAGGGAACGCAGAACTCAAGCTGCCCACCAGCTCGCAACAAAACATCTCGATTCTTTCAGCACCGCCTAACAACCCATACCACCCACCTCGGTTCGCCTAATCAATCGAATTCTCGTCGCAGTCCGGTCGTAGCTTTCGCTGAAGCTTGTTGCTTCCGTGCATCTTGCTAACGGTTCGAACGTGATGATTGGGAAATTGGACGGGCCTGCTCTCTTTTGAAAGGGCTCGCAAAAGGGCGTCAATGCTCAGCTTCAACGCTGGCATAAATCTGAGGAAAAACAATGAGTTGGTTTTTGAAGAAACAACAGCGCGTTTCTGGCGGTCTTCTTGTCGCATTCACAATTACTCAGGGCCTTTGCTCTCCCGCTATCGCCCAGGGCCCTTCACAGATTGAAGTCGTCGCGCGCGACAACGGTTCTGGGAAAACCGTGCGCAATGAAAGACCTCCTGATGGCCTGAAACTAGTAGCGGGTGGTTTTGCTCCTGCAGCGTCGCGCTATTTCGATCCACTGCAGGGCACCTCGTCCAGCGATCTCGTCCGCCGCGCGTTAGCCTCGAATGGAGAGCTTGCCGCCGCACGCCTGGACATTGAGCGGGCGCGTGCACGTCGGCGACAAGCAGGACTGAGGCCGAATCCAACCGTCGACTTCGAGCAAACGACGGGACGGCTCACCGGTTCGACCGGTGACCGCGAGACCAGCATCGGTGTATCCATACCGCTCGAAGTTGGCGGAAAGCGAGGCCGGCGGATTGAACTGGCGCGAGCAGAATTGGAAGCGGCCGAGGCCGAAGTTGCCGATCGTGAACGACGGCTGACGAACGAGGTACGTTCGACTCATGCCGAAGCACTGGCTGCATTACGTGAATTGCAGATCACGGAAAACTTGAATGACATCGATCTTCAAACTACGAGGTTTGTACAGGCTCGGGTCAACGAAGGTGAGACTGCGCCGATTGAACTGAATCTCTTGCGCGTGGAAGTTGATCGCCTGCGGTCGCGGCGCGCGCTCGTAGAGGGGCGGCTTCAAGCGGTGCTGCTCAAACTCAAAAGTCTTTCAGGTATTTCCCTAGCTGAACAGTTACGGCTGCGAGAAGATCTCGCGACGCCGGTTCTTCCCCCACCCCCTGCCTCACTTGATGCGGCGATAGAAATCGCTTTGCGAACGCGCCCTGACTTGCGACTCGCGCGGCTAACAGAGGAAGTAGCGCAGGCGGGCTTGCGACTCGCGGGTGCCGAAGGCGTGCCCGACGTGACTCCATTCACAAAATACACGACCAGCCGCTCAGTTTTTGATGACACTCCTGCCGGCGCATTCGTTGACCGCGGCAGTTCGCTATCTTTCGGCGTGTCGGTCGGCATTCCGGTCTTCAACAGAAATCAGGGTGCTAAAGCGGAAGCAACCCTGGCGATCTCTCAGGCCCGCATGCGCCGCGAGTTTCTCGAGCAGGTCGTCCGCTCAGAAGTCGCCAGCGCCTATGCGCGCTACGAGGCCGCACGGTTTGCTGTTCAGATTTACAACCGTGGAGTTGTTGATCGCTCGAACGAGAACATCAGGGCAATTCGCGCAGCTTATGAGATTGGCGAGTTCAAGATCACGGATCTCTTGACCGAGCAACGCCGTCTCGTTGATTCCCAACGTGAGTTTACCGAGGCACTGACGGAACAGTACCGCTCCCTTGCCGATCTAAATGCGGCTATCGGCGCACCCATTAATTGATTCTTGAGGAAACGTGACCATGTCAAAGAATTCCACAAATGAGGTAACCCCGAACAACTCGGCAAACGAAGGTCCGCCGCAAGATGACGAGCGCGTGATGTTTGAGAGCGCCGGTGAAAGGACCGCGCGCCCGTCGTCCATAAGTCGACGCAATGTGGTTACTGTGGGCATCGTTGCAGTCCTGGCCCTGACGGCCATTCTTGTCGTGGCGTTTTGGTTACGTCGCGAGAAGCCAAATCAGAGTGCTCAGCAGGCCGAAGCCAAGCATGGAGAAACAACGGACGAAGTCTCCTTAACTCCGGAAGCCCTCAAAGCCGCAGGCATTGAGATCGAAGGCGTGACGCAGCGTCCAGCTGTAGCCCTACTGCGGGTAACAGGAACTGTCGAGCCAAATGCGCAGCAAACGCAATCAGTAACTCCGCTGGTTTCCGGACGCGTCGAACGTGTAAACGTTGTCCTGGGTGATCGGGTGCGCGCGGGGCAAACGCTTGCCACCATTGCCAGTCCGCAGATCGCGCAGATGCACGGCAAGTTGCACGAAGCTGAAACGAAACTCCAACTCGCTGAGCGTAATCTTCAGCGTGTTCAGAGAGCCGAGAATCGCGCTGCCGTGCTCCAGGCGAAAGCCCGACTCGACGAAGCCGAGGCGACTCTCAGACGCACGCGTCGTCTGATCGAACTTGGAGTGGGCGCCGGCAAAGATTTGATCGCCGCCGAAACTGCCTACAAGACGGCGAAGGCCGAGTACGACTTCCAGAGCAACATCTCTCTCAACCGTGAATTGCAGGAAGCGGGCGCGGCTGTAGAGACAGACCGCGTGGACGTTGCCCACATCCGCGATGAGCTGCGTGCACTGGGAGCGCCGGTGCCCCAGGGCGAACGTCACGATCACCAACGCGACACCTCGCTCGTCTCAGTGCGTGCACCCGTCTCTGGCACAGTTACGGAACGTCTCGCTAACGCCGGTGCTGGAATAGAAGCTGGAAAACCGCTGTTCACCGTTGCTAACCTCTCAACCGTTTGGGTGATTGCCAACGTGCCGGAGGCGCACGTCGGGAGTGTTCGCGTCGGGACGCCCGCCGAAATTCGCTCTGCCGCTCTTGGCTCGACTGCCGTATCTGGTCGCGTCAGTTATATCAATCCGCAGTTGAACGAAGACACAAGGACGGCCCAGGTCCGTATTGAGATGGACAACGCCGGCGAAAGGCTCAAGTCGGGAATGTTCGTCGAGGTCGGATTCCAGGTCGGCGCCGGCACAGGGCAAGGAGAGGAGTTGATGGTCCCGACGGCGGCGGTGCAGCGCGTCGGTGACCGCACCATGGTCTTCATCCCGAAGGATGGCGAACCGGGAAACTTCGAGGTGCGTGACGTGGAACTCGGCGGGGTTGCAGACGGTTATCAGCGCGTGCTTAGCGGGCTCCAGCTTGGCGAGCGAGTAGTAACCAAAGGCAGCTTCACGCTGAAAACGCAGACGCTGAAGTCTTCAATGGGGGACGAGCATTAATTCGACTCGGACTTCGAATTCTGGAATAGAAAAAGAGACTAATGATTAACGCGCTGATTCGATTCTCAATATCGCAAAGGCTGATTGTTATTCTGCTGGTGGCAATTATGGCGGCGGCGGGCGCATACAGCCTGATTAATCTGCCGATTGATGCCGTGCCGGATGTGACCAACGTGCAGGTGCAAGTTTTGACCAGCGCGCCGTCGTTCGCTCCGCTCGAAATCGAACGCCAAATTACGTTTCCCGTCGAAGTGTCGATGAGTGGCCTTCCCAACGTCGAAGAAATCCGCTCAGTATCCAAATTCGGCATCTCGAACGTGACGATTGTTTTCTCGGATTCGACGGATATTTATCTCGCGCGGCAGCTTGTCTTGGAACGCCTCGCTAGCGCGCGCGAACAGATTCCACCGAACATCGGTTCGCCCGAAATGGGTCCGATTGCCACGGGTTTGGGCGAGATCTACCAATACGAAGTCAAAGCAGCGGACGGCAGTAAATACAGCGCGACTGATTTGCGAACGATTCACGATTGGAACATCCGTCGCCAACTGATGGGCGTTCCGGGTGTCACGGAAGTCAATTCGCACGGCGGTTACGGCAAACAATACGAGGTCAGACTCTCGCTTGAAAAACTGCAGTCTTACGGTCTGACTCTGCGGGACGTTTACGAAGCCGTGACGCGAAATAATGGAACGGTCGGCGGCGGCTACATCGAAAAAGGCGCGGAGCAATACTTACTGCGCGGTGTAGGACTCGTCGAAAAAACCGAAGATATCGCCAATATCGTTGTCAAAACCGGAAAGGAAGGTGTTCCCGTCTTCGTTAAGGACCTGGGCGAAATCGTCGAGGGCAAGGGTATCCGACAGGGCGCGGCAACCGCCGACGGCGAAGGTGAAATAGTGACCGGAATGGCGATAATGCTCAAAGGTGAGAATTCGCGCACCGTTGCCGAACGCGTCAACGAACGAATTGCCGAAATCCGTAAGTCTCTGCCTCCAGGTGTTTCAATTCAACCATTCTACGACCGCACAGCACTCGTCAAACGTGCGATTGCGACCGTTACAACTAATCTGGTAGAAGGCGCGATTCTGGTTATCGTCGTGTTACTTCTGCTGTTGGGAAACTGGCGCGGCGCTTTGCTGGTCGCGACGATTATTCCGCTCTCGATGCTCTTCGCGGCGATATTTATGCGGCTCTTCAATGTGTCGGGAAATCTGATGAGTTTGGGTGCGCTCGATTTCGGCTTAATCGTTGACGGCGCGGTGGTGATGGTCGAAAACGCGGTCCGCCGCCGCGCCGAAGCCCAGCACGAACAATCGCACGAACCTCCCGAACGCACGATCTTAGACGCGTGTCTGGAAGTGGCGCGTCCCGTCGTTTTCGCCATCGCCATTATCGGCATTGTTTATCTGCCAATTCTTAGCCTGCGAGGAATTGAAGGAAAAATGTTCGTGCCGATGGCTTTGACGGTGATTTTCGCTCTGCTCGGTTCGCTGATTCTGTCGCTGACTTACGTCCCGGCGATGCTCTCGCTCATCCTGCGCGGCAAAGTTTCCGAAAAGGAAAGTTTTCTAATTCGCTGGTCAAAACAGATTTACAAACCAGCGCTCGCTTTCGTAATGCGGTTTCGTTTGCGGTTTTTGGCGGTTGCCGTCGGTCTGGTCATACTTTCGGGGATAGTCTTTCCGTTTCTCGGCGGCGAATTCATCCCGCGACTCGATGAAGGCGATATTCTAATCGAGACCATACTTTTGCCGAGCGTTTCGCTGAAGCAGGCGACGAAAACCACAACCCAGGTCGAAAAAGTGGTCAAAACTTTTCCCGAAGTCCGGCAAGTCGTCTCAAAAATCGGCGCACCGGCGGTTGCCAACGATTCGATGAGCCTCAATCAATGCGATGTGTTTGTGCTGCTTCATACGCCCGACAAATGGAAGACGGGACGCACGAAAGAACAACTCGTCGAGGCGATGTCGAAAAAACTGGAGGCGGAAGTACCTGATGCAGCTTCCTTCGGATTTATGCAGCCGATCGAAATGCGGGTCAACGAATTGATTGCCGGCACTCGCGGTGATGTCGCGGTCAAACTTTTCGGCGACGACCTGGACGTGCTGGCAGCAAAAGGTGAAGAAATAGAGCGGGTTCTAGCGTCCGTGCCTGGCGCGGTTGAGACGAAGGCTGAAACCACGACCGGGTTGCCCCAACTTCAAGTCAAAGCCGACCGTGGCGCGATTGCGCGTTACGGCTTGAATGTCGAGGATGTCAACGATTTGGTTGAGTCAATCTTTGCAGGAAAAAAGGCAGGCGAAGTTGTTGAAGGTGAACAGCGTTTCGATTTGGTTTTGCGATTAAACGAAAGCGCCAGCCAAACAGTGGAATCGGTGCGAAACCTGATGTTGACCTCGTCGACCGGTCAGCGGGTGTCGCTCGCGGAGGTGGCGGACATCTCGCTGGTTGAAGGCGCGGCGCAAATTTCGCGCGACGACACACGCCGTCGCATTGTCGTTTCGACCAATGTCCGCGACCGCGACGTTGCTAGTTTCGTACAGGAAGCTAAACAGCGAATCGAAAAAGACATGAAATTGCCGCCCGGCTATTTCTTAAAATGGGGCGGCGGATTCGAGAATCTCGAACGCGCCACTAACCGGCTGATGCTCGTCGTCCCCGTAGCGCTTTTCCTGATTTTCATCTTACTGTTCACCACGTTTAATTCGGCAAAACAGGCCTTTTTGATTTACACGGGAATCCCGTTTGCAATTGTCGGTGGGGTTTTCGCGCTCGCCTTGCGAGGAATGCCGTTTTCGATTTCCGCCGGAGTCGGGTTTATCGCGCTTTTCGGCGTTGCTGTGCTGAACGGCGTGGTGATGGTCAGCTATATCAACCACCTTCGCGAAGAAGGTAAATCCGTGACGGATGCCGTACGAGAAGGCGCGATGACACGGCTGAGACCTGTGCTGATGACGGCGCTCGTTGCAAGTTTAGGGTTCATTCCGATGGCGCTCGCGACATCGGCGGGCGCCGAGGTGCAACGACCGCTCGCGACCGTCGTCATCGGCGGTCTGATTACGTCAACTCTGCTGACACTGCTTATTCTGCCAACGCTTTATGGTTGGTTCGTGCGCGAGTCTGATCAGACTGCAGGTAGGTAGCTCGTCGTTTAGAGGCGCCACCTGGGCTGCGCGCCCTGCAATCACAGACCGCCGGGAGAAAGAAATCGATGAAAATCATTACCGCAATAGTTCAACCGTTCATGTTGAATAAAATCGCTTACGCGCTCGAAGACATGGAGAACTTTCCCGGCATGACGGTGACCGCCGCACGGGGCTTCGGACGTAAACAAAGTCCGGGAGAACAGCGCGCTGCGCAGTACGACCCGTTTCATCTCAAATCGCGTATTGAGATTGTCGCGCCGGATGAAATGGTTGAGTCAATCGTCAGCACACTGGTCGAACACGCACGCACGGGTAAGGACGGCGATGGCAAGGTGTTCGTCTGGGATGTCGAACGTGCCGTGCGTATTCAGACGGGTGAAACCGATGAGTCAGCCGTCTAGCGAAACCCCTGTTGCTTTGCCCTTGCTAATTCTGTTTTCGAGGTGCGGTAAGAGTCGTGACGCCGCGCGGAGCCAGCAACTACTACGAGACGCGGGCGCGGAGGAATAGAAAGAAGTCGTAGCTACGAGACTCATCTCTAGTCTTAATTTTTGTGCAGAGTTGAGGCCAACAAGCGTGCTACACGTTTTGGGTTCACCGAACCCTCTTTCGTTAAATAGATAGCGGATATGGTGAAACTTCAGTGCGATTAGCAGCCTATTTGTTGCGCATCCAATGGCCCTTTGCTTGCTCTATCCAAAGCCATGACTAACTCTGACGTTTTTCCTTTGTGGCAAGGTAAGGCAATCGCAGTCAACCCTAAGGCCGAATCCGCCCCACTCTCGGATCATGCGTTGGCCCACGCCGCGGGCCAAGGCGACATGACGGCTTTCGAAGAGCTTTACCTGCGCCACAATCGTCGCGTTTATTCGTTGTGCCTTCGTATGACACAAAATGTGGCCGAGGCCGAAGATCTCGCGCAAGAGGCTTTCATTCAGTTGTTTCGCAAGATTGGCAGCTTTCGCGGTGAATCGGCTTTCACCACTTGGTTGCATCGCCTGACAGTAAATCAGGTTTTGATGCACTTCAGAAAGAGAAGCGTTAAGCTGGAGCGCACGACTGAAGAAGGTGAGACGCCCGCACAGATTGTGCGGGGCACCGAGAATCCGAATAAAATGCCCGTGTTAGACCGGATTGGTTTGGAAACCGCCCTTAAGCAGTTGCCGCCGGGGTACCGTTCTGTTTTTGTCCTCCACGACATTGAAGGTCATGAGCACGATGAGATCGCGAAGATACTCGGGGTCGCAGTGGGCACATCGAAGTCACAACTTCACAAGGCCCGAATGAAGTTGCGTCGTCTATTAAAGAAAGAAAAGCCGGAAACCTTAGCTGCATAGGGGATGATGAGCCGAGCAGAACTTCAGATAAACAATTCCAATCGCCCAGCACTAGTAAAAAGGGGACGTCATCTCGAATACTTCACTATCGGCTACAACAGCCTTGAAGGCTTGATCGCGGTTGCGGCCGGTCTGATGGCTGGGAGCATTGCGCTTGTTGGTTTCGGTTTCGACAGCTTGATCGAGGTCACTTCGGGCGCGGTCTTGCTTTGGCGATTGCACGCTGACGTTGATGAAGCACGTCGGGAACGGGTTGAAGCCATTAGTCTAAGAATAGTAGGTGCTTGTTTCGTGGTGCTCGCGATCTATGTAACCTACGATTCCGTCAAGTCGCTCATTAGACGGGAAGCGCCGGAGGAAAGCTTAGTAGGCATTGGTCTGGCCTCCGTTTCGTTAGTAGTTATGCCATTGCTCGTGCGCGCGAAAAGACGAGTCGCTCGCGGCATCAACAGCGGTGCCCTAATGGCTGATTCTAAGCAAACTGAGCTCTGTACTTATCTTTCCGCAATCCTGCTGGGCGGACTGCTTCTCAATGCCTTGCTCGGTTGGTGGTGGGCGGATCCATTGGCAGCCCTGGTGATGGTTCCGATAATTGTGAAAGAAGGGATAGAAGCCCTGCGCGGCGAGACCTGTTGCGACGAATGAGTCTGTCATTGATGCTTACGCCACAAACCACCTATATTGCACTGCTTGTTGTTCAGGCGCTTCACTTGCTCCACCACCGGCTCACCAAGCGGCACATTAGTTTCGCGGAAGTGATTTCGGCAGTCGTGCTTTGCGTCCCGCCGTGGGCTCCTGTTCCGGGCTTGTTGCTAATGGGCGCTCACGTAACGCTCATCGCGGTGCAACTCATAGGCAGCCTCTGGATTAGGAAGCTCTCGCCAGAATGGTGAGTATTCGATATGAAAGCAAAGGCAACCTCTGGACGACATCAACCGGGAAAGCGGGTGACATCGTATGGTCATAACGAAATCGTTGTTTTTCTTCTTTGCGGCCGGCCTGTGCGAAATCGGCGGCGGTTATCTCGTGTAGCTTTGGCTGCGTGAAGGCAAAAGCATCTGGTACGCGCTCTGGGGTGCGTTGGTATTAATCCTCTATGGAGTCATTCCTACGTTCCAACCGGCAAACTTCGGCCGTATGTATGCAGCGTATGGAGGAGTGTTCGTTGCCCTCTCGCTCTTGTGGGGATGGCGCGTTGATAAGATTGCTCCTGATAGATTCGACATCCTTGGCGGGTTAGTGGCTTTATTTTGCCCGTTTCTGAAGTTTAGTATCACTGTGGAACCAGGGGATGGCCCCGTCTGGTTAGAAATGACCGGACCACAAGGCACAAAAGAGTTTCTCGTTGAAGTATTTATCTGAAGAGTGCTTTGCATGAAATCCTATCTCGCGAAGCTACTGGGACATTCATTCTGGTTTTTGCGGGAACGGGCGCAATCATCGTCAACGATGAAGCGACTCTTATTCGTCTGCGTGGAAAACTCCTGCCGCAGCCAGATCGCCGAAGCGTTTGCCCGCATTTATGGCGGCGACGAAATCGAGGTATACAGTGCAGGGTCTCGTCCGTCAGGGCAAGTCAATGCGCGAGCCATCGAATCCATGCGGGAACTTGGCTATGACCTCACAAAGCACCAATCTAAATCGCTTACGGATATTCCCGATGTTGAATACGACTTCGTCGCCACGATGGGCTGCGGTGATAAGTGCCCATTCGTCAGAGCCAAATTGCGCGAAGAATGGCAAATTCCCGATCCAAAGCATTTGCCACTTGATCAATTTCGCGAAACGCGAGATTTAATCGAGCGGAAGGTTAAAGGCGTTCTGCGGCAGTCGGAGTAATCCGCATTCAAACTATCGGTTCCCTAAACCAACCATTCTCGCCGACTCTAGCGGAGGGTATGAGAGACCAACAGCAATGGCAGACTCCTGGACATCTACTAACTCGGCGTCGCGCATCAGCTCCGGCATCAATCCGTTCACATTATCCGCCCTCGTCTTGAAACCATCGAAGACGTGCCACAGGAAGGAAGCGATGCGCATCACGGGTTCTGCGGTTTACCAACATCGGCTATGTGGACTTCACCTCCCCCGCGGAGAACGCGACGCACCTCCTTCAGTGCGACTACTTTATTCTCGCGCGTCAGGTGAGGGAAAAAGAAGCGTGAGCGTGCCCGGTTCACCGACATCGGCTATGTGGACTTCACCTCCCCCGCGGAGAATGCTACGCACCCGTTTGACGAGTAGTATGCGATTGGCAATGGCCGTTTTGGGGCGACGACTACTTGAATTCGTCTAGCTGCCCCTTGTCACTCACCACTGCCTTTCTGATATATTTCGAACGCGGCACGACGCGATATCGTACAGTACCTTTGGAAGCGCCCGCCGTGCGTTCCCGTTCTCTCCCTCGGACATCAAGACAGATTGGAGCTGGATGCAGAAACGTAGGATTCTCATCGTCGATAATAACGATGAGCTGCGCGCCATACTCGAGCAGGTTCTGGGCAGTTTGGGCCACGCCGTGACTGGTACCGGCGATCGCCAAGAGGCGCTTGCTTGGGAAGACTTGGATCAGTTTGATCTAATTATCAGCGACCTGACCGAAGACGCGGATCCAGATGCCCAGGCGGTTGGCGAACTTCAACGCAAACACCTGCTCGTTCCCGTCTCACCAAACGGACTACAACCGAATGTGATCAAGGCCTTTAAGATGGGCGCGACCAACTACCTCCGGCTCCCCTACAACAAAGACGAGCTCCGCCAAATTGTGGAACAGACTCTTTCTCACAAACTTCGATATGTTGACGACCCCAGCGTCCTACCTCACGTTCACGAAAAGATCGAATTTGAACTACCCAGCGATCTGGCGCTGATGAACGGTGTGTTGCAATATCTACTCGAGCGGGTGGCCAAACTCGGTTTGATCAAGCCGGAAAGATCCAATCTCTTCATCGCCCTCGACGAAGCCTTCGTAAATGCAGTCAAGCACGGTAATAAGGACGATCCCGCAAAGCTCGTCCGCATCACTGCGGAGCTGACTCCCAAGGAAGCCAGTTTCACGGTGGAAGACGAAGGAGAAGGTTTCAACGTCCAGGACATTCCTGACCCCTGTGATCCGGCTAACCTTTTTAAGTCCTCCGGTCGTGGAGTGTTGCTTATCTACAACATCATGGATGAAGTTGAGTACAATGCGCAGGGTAATCGAGTGAAGATGGTGAAAAGGCCGGAAGCGTCGGCTGAGACTCAACTCGTTGAATCGAGCGCGCCAAACGACAAGCACACCGGAAACGGCTGACGTTCTTAATCACAACCACAAATCAGTGGCAGGGGCACGGCATGCTGTGTCCCTGCCTTTTTTTTGGGCCGCCTGGTCCTGGTGGCTTCCGCCGGCGCTGATTTCTGTGGCGCTAACCCTCTACTTTACCGATCCCTTCATTGGAGACTGGGATGGTATTGACTACACAATCCTCTCGCTTGCGGGTTATCCGTCCTCCATGGCCCTGGGCCGGAATCTTTTTATCTTCGGCAATCACGCGCTCTACCAGGTGGTCCATGCGCTTTTTGATGTGCCGCCGGAGCATGCTTACCTGATCTTCAAATACGCGGTGGTGGCCCAGGTCCCTCTGGCGGTGGTGGCCTGCTGGATACTGGCCCGAGACGTCTCGGGTTCTCTCTATTCGGCCACTCTCGCAGCCCTCTTTGTAGTTTTCTCTCCAATATTCATTCTTTATGGCGGGCAGGTGATGACGGACGTGCCCTCCGTCTTACTCCTTGCGATCGCTTTGATCATTCACCTGCGCGGGATCCAACAGCGACGAACCTCGCTGCTGGTAATCGGCGCCGCTCTGCTGGGGCTGGGAGTTAATCTCCGCGAGACTATGGGGTTTTACGCGGTGTGGCTGGCGCTGGCGCCATTCGCTCTGGGTTGGAAACTTCGCCGGCGTGAGCTGGGTCTCGTCGCACTCTCGCTTGTCATATTTCTCTTACTGGCCATAGGTTGGTTTGGTTACTGGTTTCTCACCGATTCGCACTATCGGACCATTTGGTTCGGCTGGCGCGAGTCCATGCGCCAGGAATCCGCGCGCCACCCAGTCAGCATCAGCAACCTTGTGCCTTATGCGATGTATTTTTTTGTCAGCGCGCCTCTGGTGTTTCTGGCGCTTCCTTTCGCCGCAGTCCGCGAATGGCGTCAACGCAAACTCTCGCCACTATTGTTGCTTGGGTTGATGGGTTTGTTTGCCGACTTATTACTCTTTCTGAACTACAGCACAACGATTAACTGGCGCTATTTCCTAACCGGTCTGCCGGCGTTGGCCCCACTAACCGCCGACTACCTGATTCGCGTACTGGCACGACTTCTGGGGAGCGCGCGTTTGGCCTTCGCTTCCTGTTTTGCACTGCTCGTAGGGTTGGGGATAGTATTCGGCCTCTTAATCCGACCGGTCAGCCAGGAATTCATCGAGAGGCGGGCGATGAGCAAAGAGTATCGCCGGCAACTGGTTGCCGTGCCGCGCGACGCAGTCATGATTTCCGGATCTCAAACGATCGCCGTCACATACTGGAAAGCGATCGGCGCCGGCGAATGGAAAACCATCGGTACGGGCGGCGGCTGGCCGGGAGACAACCTCGTTCCGATCATTGAGGAACATATGACACAAGGACGCCGGGTTTTTATTGACGCTGATCCGCGGTGGTGGTTGCCGTGCGGCTGGCAGCGCCAGGAAATTCCAGTAATCGTCGATCTCGAAAAGCGGTTTCGCTTCAAGCGTGTAACGGAAACTATCTACGAGTTGAGGCCGGCAACAGACACCACCGCCACCGATGCCCCGGAACTCAAGAGGTTGCTGCCGGAAAACAGACCAGAAGATACAAAAAGGTGTCCCCCCGGACGAGCTTAGGAGTCTTCAACACCACTGCAGCTCGTAAGTAGCAATGCCCTACGAACTATTTCTCGCCTTACGTTATCTCCGCTCGCGCCGCAAAAGGCGGCTGGCGCGTGTGACTTCAGTTGTCGCCATCCTGGGAATCGGCATAGGCGTTTCAGCCCTGATTGTGGCGCTCGCCTTGGCTAACGGTTTTCGAGATGAGATGCGCGAAAAGATCCTGCGCGGGACTGCTCACATAAATGTTATGCGTGCTGACGGCGGGCCCATTAGTGACTACCGAAGCCTCTCGGCACGGATCAAAACAATTCCTGGCGTTACCAGTGCCGCCGCCACAAGCTACGACGGCGCCATGCTGATCGGATCAAGAGGGGCTGCTTACGCCGTGCTTCGCGGTCTAGATAGGGACTCGGAGCAGGCCCTCAATGAAGTCAAAGACTCCGTCATCAAAGGGTCTTTGGCAGCAATCGTTGCGGGCAAGAGCAAGGCCGAAGATCTGCCCGGCGTTCTCATTGGTTCGGAACTGGCAACACGAACAGGGCTCCGCGTTGGCGACATCGCGGAGATCATCTCGGCTAACACGAATTCGGGGCCCGTAAATCCAGTCAAGCGAAATGTGCGCGTGGCCGGGATCTTTCGCTCGGGACTTTTTGAATACGACTCGACTTGGATATATCTGCCGCTCGACGTCGCTTCCGAATTCTCCGGAGCACCTCAATCTGCGTCCGTGATCAGCTTACAGCTGCAGGATATCTACGATGCCAGGCGGGTCGCCGCGGACATCCGCGCCAGTTTGGGAAGCTCCTACACGACTGTCGATTGGGAGGAAGCCAACCGACCTCTGTTTAATGCTCTGGCGCTCGAACGTCGGATGGGGCTGTTTATTATTGCGCTGATAATTCTGATAGCCACTCTGAATATCACGACCACACTGATCCTGGTTGTGGTGGAGCGGCGTCGGGACATCGGAATACTCAGTGCGATCGGCGCGGACAGCAAAAGCATCAGCGCGATTTTCATGATTGAAGGCGCCATCATCGGGGCCCTCGGCGCGGTTCTGGGCGTATTCCTCGGCATCGTTGCGTGCCTGGTGGGCAACCGGTACCAACTCGTCAGTTTGCCGGCCGATGTTTATTCGATCACCAACGTGCCCTTCCACCCGCAAGCCGGCGATGTCCTTTTGGCGGCCCTGGTGGCCTTTCTACTCAGCTGGACGGCAACTATCTACCCTGCACGTGCGGCCGCGCGGGTCCGGCCTGTGGAAATGCTTCGCGATGCCGATTAGTCCAATGTCCAAAGTCCAAAGTCCAAAGTCATCAGTCGAAAATCGTTTGTTGAATGTTCCAGTCAAAGACGAGCTCAAAGATCTGGACGTTGGACTTTGGACGTTGGACTTTGGACTATCGGTTACCGATCTCCGAAAGAGTTTCTTGTCCCCAGCAGGCGAAAGACTTGAGGTCTTGCGGGGAGTTTCCTTTGCCGCAGACGCGGGCGAGGCGGTGGCTATCATCGGTGCGTCAGGGGCGGGCAAGTCGACGTTGCTGCATTTAGTCGGTGGCCTCGAAGAGCCTGATCACGGGCGCATTATCCTGGGCCCTTTTGAAGTTGACCGCGCTTCGCCCGCAACGCTCGCCGAGTTTCGCCGCAACTACATCGGCCTCGTTTTTCAGTTTCACCACCTCCTTTCCGATCTGAACGCTGCCGAAAATGTGGCCTTGCCGCTGATGATTGCCCGAAGGGGCCGCCGCGAAGCTATGACTCAGGCAGTTCAGTCCCTGGGAAACCTTGCCCTTGGCAGCCGGGTCGCCCACCCTGTGGGACATCTTTCCGGTGGTGAGCAGCAAAGGGTTGCTGTTTGCCGGGCGTTAATTACTCGGCCCTCGCTGGTGCTGGCGGATGAGCCTACCGGCAATCTGGACGCGTCTTTTGCTGAAGAGATTGGCGAAACGCTGGTTGCCTACGCCCGTAGCCGGGGCGCGATTGTGCTGCTGGCCACACACAATGAACGGTTGGCACAACTCTGTGACCGCATTCTGGTTCTAAAAGAGGGAAGACTGCAGGAATCTGGGAGGGTCTGAAATATCTGTCCGGTTAGGACTTTTATCATTGTGAAACGAGACCAATGATTTCTTGCGCCTTCCTTCATGGGATATAATGCGGCCACGTGCCGGGCGGCTAGTTCCTTCCGCCCGGCTCGGTAATCCTAGAAGAGTTTTCTCGGTACGACAATGTTTGAACGCTACACCGAAAAAGCGCGACGAGTAATTTTCTTCGCGCGCTACGAGGCCTCTCAATTCGGAGCGCCGGCAATCGAGCCGGAACATCTGCTATTGGGATTGATGCGCGAAGACAAGACGCTAACCGGGCGCTTCTTCCCGCGCGCTCAGGTTTCGATTGAGTCTATTCGCAAGGAGATCGAAGGTCGTACCCTGTTGCGGGAAAAGATTTCTACATCTGTTGAGTTGCCGCTGGCGCCAGAAACGAAACGAGTGCTCGCCTACGCTCATGAAGAGAGCGACCGCCTTCAGCATCGCCACATTGGCACTGAGCATCTTTTACTCGGACTCTTAAGGGAAGAGCGCTCAATGGCGGCTGAAATTCTTTACGAACGTGGTCTCAGACTAAACGCAGTGCGTGACGAAATAGCGCGGCAGTCAGGAGCGGAGACTCGCGGCTCACAGAAGAAAGACACGCCTCACCTGGTAGAGTTTTCCCGGGATCTCACTGAGGACGCGGCTAACGACAAACTTGATCCATTGATCGGGCGCGAAGCTGAAATAGAGCGTGTTGTGCAAATACTTTGCCGCCGCACTAAGAACAATCCCGTCCTGATCGGTGAACCCGGCGTAGGAAAAACGGCGATTGTCGAGGGCCTTGCGCAGCGCATCGTCCATGGCGACGTTCCTTCATTCCTCGAGAACAAACGAATCCTTTCACTCGATCTTTCGCTGATCGTGGCCGGCACGAAGTATCGCGGTCAGTTTGAAGAGCGTCTAAAACAAATCATGCGGGAGTTAATCGAGAACCCTCAGTACATTGTCTTCATCGATGAGCTGCATACGCTCGTGGGAGCTGGATCGGCCGAGGGCTCGCTGGATGCGGCGAATATTTTGAAACCGGCGTTGTCGCGCGGTGAGATTCAATGCATTGGCGCCACCACCCCGGCGGAGTTTCGCAAGTCGATCGAGAAAGACCGCTCGCTTGAAAGGCGCTTTCAGGCGGTCAAGGTGCCGCCACCTTCGGAGGAGGAAGCGGTGGAGATTCTGGAGGGAGTGCGCGAACGCTACGAGAGTTTCCATCAGGTTCGCTACACCAACGACGCTCTGACAGCCGCTGTTTACCAGTCTCATCGCTACATTCCTGATCGGTTCCTCCCGGATAAGGCTATCGATGTGATGGATGAGGCAGGAGCTCGAGTAAAGCTTCGCGTTCGTCGGGAACAGGGCAATCTGGCTGACTGGAATCAGCTTACCGAGTGGTCGCGTTCCTACGATGAAACTCCAGGTGTGCGCGATACAAACGAAGACGCGCTGGTCGCCGCGGAGGTCACTCGCGATGATGTCGAGGAGGTGATCGCGCGCTGGACTGGTATCCCCATAACTTCGCTGAAGGAAGAAGAGACGCGCAAACTGTTGAGGATCGAAAGCGAACTGCATACGCGAGTCGTTTCCCAGCGCCCGGCAATCTCGGCACTGGCTCGGGCGATACGTCGATCGCGCGCCGGCTTGAAAAATCCTTTGCGACCCGTGGGTTCGTTTCTTTTCCTTGGGCCCACCGGGGTCGGCAAGACCGAGGTTGCGCGATCTCTCGCGGAATTCCTGTTTGGCAGCGAACGCTCAATGATCCGCTTTGACATGTCGGAGTTCATGGAGAGGCACTCGGTCTCCAAGTTAATTGGTTCTCCCCCCGGATATGTGGGACACGAGGAAGGTGGTCAACTCACTGAACGCATCAAACGCGCGCCTTATTCCGTCCTGCTGTTTGATGAAATCGAGAAGGCGCATCCCGACGTCTTCAACATTTTGCTGCAAGTTTTCGAGGATGGATTGCTCACCGATGCCCTCGGTAACGCCATCGACTTCAAGAACGCAATTATCATTATGACCTCAAACATCGGGGCCCGCATTATTCAGAAGAAGGGCACGATGGGCTTCCAGGGCTCCTCCGAAGCATCGCGGGACAAGATGGAAGAGATGGTGATGTCGCAGGTGCGCCAGACCTTCAATCCCGAGTTTATCAATCGGCTCGACGAGATCATCATCTTTGATCAGTTATTGGACAGTGAGCTGCTCGAAGTGGTTCAGCTTCAGGTTGAACAGATGAACAAGACGATGGCCCGGCACGGCCTTGAAGTGAGGCTCACGCCCGAAGCGAAGCGCTGGATCGTGGATAAAACCTGCGCCGATCGCTCCTACGGCGCCCGCCCGCTTCGTCGCGCGCTACAAAAGCATGTGGAAGACCCACTCTCGGAGGCTTTGATTCAGGGTCAACTCGGCCAAGCCTCGCTCATAGAGATTTACGTTGACGGGGACGAACTGACGCATCGGCCGGTGGAAGTGGAGGCGCCAGACGAAGTCCTGCTAATCCAGTGACGGGTGGTGCTGAATAGCAAAAAGTCCAATGTCCAAAGTCAATTTGCGCTTAATGACTTTGGACATTGGACTTTTTTGCCGTTATAATGCGCGACTTTGCTGGACTAGTGTGGCAACGAGTCAGTAACACTTGGGAATCCAAGCGTTTCAGTCTTCATATTTGTTCGGCTGGTGCCTGTGTTCTGTTTTTTGCCATTATTTTCTCGGAAACATTAATTTATCACTCATAAAGCTCCCCGAAGTATCTGAGATCCGGAAAGAACCACTAAGGGAATCGGCGCCAATGCACTCATATCGCGTGTTTATGCTCACCCTTCTGAGCGCAATTTTCTTTCTAACCTCCATGATCGCCGCGCCGGAACGCGCAAATGCCCAACAGACCCAACCGAACCAACCGAACCAACGCCTCGTTGAATCAGTAGATATCACTGGTAACCGTCGCCTGCGCAAGGATGACGTGCTCTATTACGTTCAAACGCGGGCGGGCGATCCTTTCAATGAAGAGCAGATTCAGCGCGACTTGCAGGCGATTCTGGCACTGGGTTTTTTCGATAAAACCGCCACCCGGGTCCTGACCGAGGAGGGCGCCCGCGGCGGGGTCAACGTGATATTCGAGGTCAAAGAACTGCCGATTATTCGGGATCTTCAGTTTGAAGGCTTGAAAAGCGTGGCCGAGTCTGACGTGCTCAAAGCTTTTCGCGAAAGACGCGTAGGCGTTTCCAAGGAAAGCATTTACGATCCCGTCAAAGTCCGCAACGCGATCCGTGTGCTAAAGGAACTGCTTGCCGCAAGGGGTTATCCAAACGCCACTATTGAGGAACAGGGCGAGGAAGTTTCGGCCACTTCCCGCGCCATCACGTTCGTGATCAATGAGGGAGATCGCGTTCGCGTCGTGGAAGTTCAATTTGAAGGCAACACCATCTTCAGCGATGGCAAGCTTCGCGGCGCCATGAAATATGTTAAGGAGGCGGGGCTGATTACCCGCTTCAAGGGGCAGGACATTCTCGATCGCGAAAAACTCGAGGTTGATCTACGGCTGGTAGACAATTACATGCGCGCAAAGGGTTATCTTCAGGCGCGACACGGCGAACCTCGGGTTGAAGGAGTTGGGCCCCGCCGGACAGGTTTCTTCCTCCCTCTGCCATTTCTCTCTTCGGTAGACGAAGGACTTCGCGTCACTATCCCCGTTACGGAGGGTAAGCTCTATCGTATTGGTGAGATGAAGATCGAGGGAAACTCGATTTACTCTGAGGATCAGATCCGTTTAGTCATTGGGCTTAACAAGGGAGACATTGCCAACGGTGAGAAAATCGGCAAGGCCTTGTATGAGAATCTGAAGAAAGTCTACGGCTCACAGGGCTTCATTGAATACACAGCCGAGCCAAATCCCACCTTTAAAGACAGCGCGCAGAACCCTAACGAGGGCATTGTTGACTTCACAATCACCATTGAGGAAGGCAAACAATTCACCCTGCGCCGCCTTGAGTTTGTGGGCAACACCTTCACGCGCGATAACGTGATGCGTCGCGAAGTCCTGATTAATGAAGGTGATATCTATAACCAGTCGGCCTGGGAGTATTCAGTTATCAAGCTGAATCAGAGTGGTTACTTCGAGCCGATTGATAAAGACAAAGATGCGGAATTCCGCACGAACGACGAAGAGGCCACGGTTGACATCAACCTGAAGGTAACGGAACGCGGCCGCCAGCAGATCTCTTTCAACGGGGGAATTTCCGGCATCGGAGGTTCGTTCTTTGGACTCGAATATTCCACCAACAACCTCCTGGGTCGCGGTGAGATACTCTCGATTAACCTGGCTGCGGGAAATAGGCAGCGGTCTATCCAGTTTTCGTTTACCGAGCCTTACATCAGAAACCGACCAATTACCGCGGGATTCTCGATATTCGCCTTCAGTCAGAAATTCTTCGGTGAAGGAACGTTTCTTTCTCAGAACCTTGATGCCCAGCAGGGTCTTTCGGGCTCACAGATCGATTTCCTCAACGTCAACGAACAGAACCTATTTTCGCGTGATTCATACGGCGGCTCCATCTTTTTAAGCGCGCCACTTTCGGAGTTTTATCGTAAGCGACCGTTCACGCAATTCTCCCGAGTCGGAGCGTCGTACCAGTTTTCAACAACCAGCGTGACGGATCCGCAGGTTAACCAAGCCGGTGATCCTAATCGTTTTATCCCGGTGATTTACGCCCAGCCCAGCATCATAACGAGCCGGGGTACGCTTAGTTTCAGTTACGATACCCGTAACGCCAGCGTCGACCCGACCACCGGCCGTGAACTTTCGCTGTCTGTCGCGCTGGCTGGTTTGGGTGGCGATGTGCGCACTTACCAACCGACGCTGTCTTTCACTCAGTACTTTCCCGTGCGGCGGAAGAAGTCGGAACGGCCTGAGGTGTTTGGGTTCCGCATCCTTGCTGGGACCGTCGGGAGTTTTGCCATAGCGCCCAAGGTGAGAAACTCGCAATCCCTCGCCTTCGTCGATGGCGTGCCGATCTTCGAACGCTTCTTCCTGGGTGACGAGTTTACGATCCGTGGTTATAACGTTCGCTCGATCAGTCCGATTGTACCGCTCGATACGTTCGTTACTTCGCGCAATGTCGTGATCTCCTCTACCGGAAATGGATCTCCGGCTCCCATTGCGGGAGTGCCGGCGGGACTAGCCGACATAGGGGTCTTTACCGGAGTCACGGGCAACAATGTCGTCGGATTGCCGCGCTCCTTTACTTCTGTAGGCGCGGATACCCAACTGCTGGGGAACTTTGAGTATCGAATTCCTATAATCGGAAATGTCATTGGCCTGGCCGCCTTTGCCGACGTGGGAAGCGCTTTCAACATCCGCTCGAAGGGCGATCAGTTTTTCTCAAGCAACTTCCTGGACGACGATCCCTTTCTGCGGACGGTGGGCTTCATACCCTGCGCTCGCCTGGGTTCCACCTTCGCACCGGTGAGCTTGTCTACGCTGGCCGCGTGCAACTCGAATTCACAACTCGCCCTTACCGGCAATTTGGGGCTGGTCATGCGCGACCGCCGGCTGGTGACTAGCGCGGAGCTGGATGCGGCGCAGAGCCTCGGATCATTTGACCCAAATACCGGGCTGCCGTTTGGTTTCCAACAGGTGTTTTTGCGCGGAGAGACCCAGACCAACACTGCCGTGCGCTTGTCGCAGGGCCTTTTTGACAAGTTAGGCGACTTCCGCACCAGCCTCGGAATGGAGGTGCGCGTGCAGGTGCCCGTGCTCAACGTACCGTTCCGCTTAATCTTTGCGTATAATCCCAACGCCAGGTCAAACCAGGTAATTGATGGATTTCCATTCTTCTTTAATGAGAAAAAGAGAGTCATTCGTTTCAGCGTCGGGCGCACCTTTTGATCATTTAGGCCAACCATGGCGGTCGTATGAACAACTAACACTTGTTCACCCAACCGCCTTTTAATTCGAAGGAGCATTTACAGGAAAGTTATGAAGATAGATAGCTTGATCGCCGTCGCTTTTCTCGCGGCCATTTCTGTTTCTCCCGCTTTAGCTCAGACGAGACCGAGCGGGTCCACTGCGGTGCCGCCGAGCGTTGCAGCCCTACCAGAGAGCAAGATCGCTCTTATTTATTCGGAAGCGTTTCTGGATCCCAAGACAGGCATCGCCCGATTCAACACTCTGCTGACCACTTTGAACCGTGAGTTTCAGCCACGCCAGACTGAGTTGCAGCAACTACAGCAGAAGATCCAGCAGCTCAAAGACGAGATTGACAAAACCAAGAGCGTTGCCGAACCGCGGGCGCTGCAACAAAAGGTCGATCAACTCGAGCAATGGAATAAAGACCTCCAACGCAAGGGGGAGGACGCTCAGACTGCTTACACCAAGCGCCGCACAGAAATGTTTTCCCCGCTAGAGGAAGACATTAAGAAGACATTGGAAGTCTTTGCCAAACAGCGCGGTATTAACGTGATCATTGATGGCAGCCAGGTCCCAGTCGTGTATGCTTCCGATAGCATCGATGTCACTCGGGCTTTCATAAACGACTTCAACAGCAAGAATCCGGCGACCGCGTCCGTTGCGCCTCCCAAATAGTTTTTTTCGTCGCGGCGTACAGATTCCGCAGACGCGGAGATGCGGCCACCGTTCCGCGTCCCGCGTCTTTTTATTGTCCGGCGTATCATCCAGCCATGGAAACCATACTTGACTCGCAAGCGATACAGAAGCTCCTACCGCATCGTTATCCGTTTCTCCTGGTCGATCGGATCATCGAATTGATTCCGCGCGAGCGAATCGTGGGCGTCAAGCAGGTCAGCATCAACGAACCGTTCTTCCAGGGCCACTTTCCCGGGGCACCGGTGATGCCGGGAGTGCTGGTGGTGGAGGCGCTGGCGCAGGTGGGAGCCGTGCTGGCCTTGCGAGAAATTGAAGATCGCGATCAGAAGTTGGTTTTGTTTACCGGCATTAAGGAAGCTCGGTTTCGGCGTCCGGTGGTACCTGGCGACACTTTGATTCTGGAGGTAACTGCCATCCGCATTGGTTCGCGCGTACAGCGGATGCGCGGTGAGGCCAAAGTCGATGGCCAGCTTGCAGCCAACGCCGACATCATGTGCGTGATCGCGGACCGAGGCTCCGCCGTCTGAGACAAAGGGGGAAAAGGGCAAAGGCGTAACAGGTAAAGAGAACATTGAAACCCAAATTGAAGCCCATAAAAAACGGTCATCTACTCCTCCCCGTTTGCCTATTCCGCTTTTGCCCTGTTACCCGTTTCTTAACTCATGTCCACTGCCACTCATCCCGCTAACATTCATCCTTCTGCTGTTGTCAGCAGCCGTGCGCGCATTGGTCGCGACTGCCACATCGGCCCATACTCGATAGTTGGCGACGAAGTGGAATTGGGCGACGGCGTTCGGCTGGAGTCGCACTGTGTCGTGGACGGCAGGACGACCATTGGCGCCGGGACCCATGTTTTCCCTTTTGTTTCGATCGGTCTCGCCCCGCAGGATTTGAAGTACAAAGGGGAACCGTCGGAAACACGCATTGGGAAGCGCAACCATATCCGCGAGTTCGTGACGATCCATCGGGGTAGCGCCGGCGGCGGCATGCTCACGCAAACCGGCGATGATTGTTTGATCATGGCGCAGGCGCATATCGCTCACGACTGCAAACTCGGCGATGGAGTGATCATGGCAAATGCCGCCACCCTTGCCGGGCACGTAACTATTGAGGACCGCGGAAATGTGGGCGCCTACTCAGGCGTTCATCAGTTTTGTCGGGTAGGACGTGAAGCTTATATAGGGGGCTACTCCGTAGTCGTCAAAGATGCTCTGCCTTTTGCGTTGACTGTCGGTAATCATGCCCGCTGCTTTGGTTTGAACACTACCGGCATGAAGCGCCGCGGTTATTCCCGAGAAGTCATCAAGTCGCTGCATCACGCCTTTCGTTTGTTGCTTTCCTCCAAACTAAACACCTCCCAGGCCCTGGAGCAGATTAGGGAATTGATTACCGATTGCCAGGAAGTAGCGGAACTCGTTCGGTTTATCGAGACCTCGCAACGAGGCGTAATTAAATAGGGAGGATGGATGAAGGCGGAAGGAAGAACCGACGCGGTGACTCGGGGACAGGGGGACACGGGGAGCCTGAGAGTCGACGGTGAGATTCTGTTCGCAGCGTCTCCGCGTCTCCCCATCCCCGCGTCTCTTCCTTCTCCTGTCCCTCATCCTTCAGCCTTCATACTTTCGTAATGCGCTACGGTTTAATCGCAGGTAACGGCAAGTTTCCCCTTCTGGTGCTCGAAGGCGCGCGGCGTGCGGGCGCTGCTCTGTCCGTCGTCGCCATTCATGAGGAGACCGATCGGGAGATCGAGCGCATTGCGGATCGGGTGCAATGGGTCGGCATTGGCCAACTGGGGAAAATGATCCGCTTCCTCAAGAGCGAGGGAGTGGAAAAAGCCATCATGGCCGGGCAGGTAAAGCATGTTCAAATCTTCAGCCGCGCGGTGCCCGACGCACGCATGTTGAAAATGCTTTTGAGGTTACCGCGG
>CAZVHN010000524.1:0-8769 GCA_964626895.1 uncultured Chloracidobacterium sp.
AGGATTGCCTGTTCCTGCGGCGAAGATCACTACGCGGTCTTTCTCAAGATGTCGCACCGCACGTCTTCGGATAAAGGGCTCGGCGAGCTGCGGAATGTCCATGGCGGACATTACCCGCGTCTGCACATCAAGCTTCTCCAACGCATCCTGCAGCACTACGGCGTTCATTACCGTGGCCAGCATGCCGATGTAGTCAGCCGAGGAACGGTCCATGTTGCCGGCGCTCTTCGAGACGCCTCGAAAAATATTGCCGCCTCCGACAACTACCGCGACCTGCACGCCCAAAGCGTGCGCGGCCTTTAGTTCTTCAGCCACGGTACGGGCGACATCCACGTCAATACCATAGTTCTGCTCGCCCATCAGGGCTTCGCCGGAAATTTTCAAGAGGACACGCCGATACACCAAACCGGCGACATTAGTTTTAGGTTTTTCGGCAATCATTGGTTTCTTCAACGAAAGTAAGACGCCAGGCAAGGCTTGCAATGCGAGACGAAATTAGCCGACGAGTGAAGCGACTTCCCCACCGAAGTCTTCATCACGTCGGTCGAGCCCTTCTCCCATCTTGTAACGTGTGAACCGGCGGATGGTAATCTTCTCGCCCGTTTTTGCTATCTTTTCGGTAACCAGTTCGCTAACCGTCTTCGCCGGATCTTTAACGAACGGCTGATCCATTAGTACATTCTCTTCGTAAAACTTGTGCAGCCGGCTCTCGACGATCTTGTCAAAAACCTGATCCGGCTTGTTGGCGTTCTTCGGATCGTTCCTGGCTTGCGCGCGGGCAATCTCACGCTCTTTTTCCAGAGCTTCACTGGGAACGTCTTGCTGCGAGACATAGCGCGGCTCAGCAGCGGCGACATGCATGGCGACGTCCTTGACGAGCTGTTGAAACTCGTCACCACGCGCCACAAAATCGGTCTCGCAGTTTACCTCAACCAGTACGCCCACCTTGCCGCCCATATGGATATAAGAACCGACAATTCCTTCGGCAGCGATGCGGCCCTCGCGCTTTCTTGCCGACGCCAGTCCACGCTTTCGTAAGACATCAATGGCCCGCTCTTCATTTCCTTCTGCTTCAACCAGTGCGTTCTTGCACTCCATCATCCCGGCACCGGTCTTCTCGCGAAGTTGCTTGACGGCCGCCGCTGTTATTTCTGCCATGATTACAAAGGTCTCCGATAACCAAGTGGCACAGACTTTAGTCTGTGTTGATTTACCGCGCAGCACAAACAGAAGTCTATGCCACTCGTCTAACGAAAAGCGCAGCCCGGCGGAACTCCCGCTTAAAGGCTGCGCTCGCCGATGAATAAGAAATCTAAATTAACTGCTAGCTCACCGCGACGACAGACTCGGCACTTTCATCAGGCGCGGCGCCCGGCTCGCTCGCTTTCGTAACTTCGGCCACGGGCGGCTGATCGGCCTGGGAGCCATTATTCGATTCTGCGGTCGCTGCGGCAGGGGCTTCTTCCGTTACCTCGACCCCTTCGGTCGTCTCACCTGCATCCACGGTTTCCGCGGCGCTAATCGCCACTCCACCTTCGGTGGCTATTTGCTGACCCTCGAGAATCGAGTCGGCAATGCGCGAAGCAAAAAGTCGCACCGCGCGCAGAGCGTCGTCGTTCCCTGGAATGACGTAATCAATTCCTTCAGGCGAGCAGTTCGTGTCCACGACGGCGACAATAGGGATGCCCAACCGGTTCGCTTCGGCGACGGCGATCTCTTCCTTGCGCACGTCGATGATAAAAATCGCGTCCGGCAGCCGGCCCATCGTCTTTATACCGGAAAGATTCTTGTTCAAGCTTTCCCGTTCGCGGTCGAGTTTGATGCGCTCCTTCTTGGTCAGCTTTTCGTAGCGACCATCAGTTTGCATCGCTTCCAGATCCCGGAGGCGCTTAATCGACTTTTGGACCGTCTGAAAATTGGTTAGGAGACCGCCCAGCCAGCGCTGATTGACGTAATACTGGCCACAGCGTTCCGACTCCTCCCGGATGGCGTCCTGGGCTTGACGCTTAGTGCCTACGAAGAGAACTGTTTTACCACGATCTTCAGCGATCAGGTTAGTGACGAAGTTGATCGCCTCCCGAAACATGCGCTGGGTTTTTTGCAAGTCAATAATGTAAATGCCATTGCGCTCACCGAAGATGTATTCCTTCATCTTCGGATTCCAACGCCGTACCTGGTGGCCGAAGTGTACGCCAGCCTCCAGAAGTTCTTTCATCGTAACCGAAACCAAACTCATTCTCCTTTGTGAACTGGTTTAATGTACTCACCGCGACTCCCCGCCCTCTCTGGAGAGCAACCAATCCGAGTCACGACAATGGTTTTAGAATTTCGAAATTCGAATTGCGGATTTCGAATTTCTCCTCCGCGAAAAGTAAGCATTTCAAATTCGAATTCCGAAATCCGCAACTCGAAATTCTGCTTACCGTTTCGAGAACTGGAAGCGCTTGCGCGCGCCCTTCTGGCCATACTTCTTGCGCTCTTTGATGCGCGGATCGCGCGTGACCAGACCTGCCTGTTTTAGTGCGGGACGAAGGTCAGCATTGAATTCCATCAGCGCGCGCGTAATGCCATGGCGAATCGCGCCCGCCTGGCCCGACGGGCCACCGCCGCTAACATTAATCAACAAGTCAAACTTGGTCGTCGTTTCAGTCAACTGAAGCGGCTGACGGATGATCATGCGCAATGTTTCGTTGGGGAAGTACTTATCGAAAGGCTTGCGATTGACCAGAACTTCACCGGAGCCCGGGCGCAGATAGACTCGCGCCGTCGAGGTTTTTCGTCGTCCTGTTCCGTAGTATTGAATTTCAGCCACAGTTATATCGTCCTCTTATCTCTCTGTCTTGTTACTATTGATTTGAACGGGAAGTGAATTCGTGGGGTTGCGGGCGCTGGGCCGTGTGTGGGTGGTCGGCATCGGCGTAAATCTTTAATTTCTTCCCCATGGCCTTGCCAAGCTTGTTCTTTGGCAACATACCCTTGATCGCCAGTTCCAGCACTCGCTCTGGACGCTTGGCAAACATATTCCTCGCCGAAACCTCGCGCAGGCCACCGGGATAACGAGTGTGATGCCGGTAAATCTTTTGATCAATCTTTGCACCCTTGAGCACTGCCTGCCGGGCGTTAATCACGATGACGTTGTCGCCCATGTCCAGGAAAGGGGTCCACTGGGGATTTCGTTTGCCTGATAATATTGACGCGACCTCTGACGCCAGATGGCCGACCGTTTGGCCGGCTGCATCGACCACAAGCCATTTTCGTTTGAGCGCAAGACCCTTACCGCTAGGGAAGTATGTCGACATAGTTAACTATCTCTGTTTTAAGCCATTAAAACGCGAACGGCTAGGATACAAAAGGGTTGAGAATATTGTCAAGGCCACCCTTATCGCGGGGTACTGATGCAGTTTGACATGCGAGAGGCGTTGCCACTCAATTACAGAACCGAGGAGCGGTAGCGACCGGGTTCAGTTGTGCGACCGTCGACCACCGATAAAATCTGGTTTTCTTACGACTTGAATGGTAATCGCACCAACCCGGTCGCTACCGCTCACCGGTTCTGTAATTGACCGGTATTTCCCAACCCGCGCAAACTGCACCAGTACCCTTATCGCGGGCACGGTTTTGACCAACATCTCAGTTCGATAAGGACCTCGACGCTGGATTCAATCTCGACCGGGTTCGGGATGAACCCATTTGAGATAGGAAAGGCTCCCCAGTCTGTTGCCGGAGAGCCTTTCACTGGACCGATTTCGTTTCGGTTAAGGCTGTGTAGGCTTGGTGCCGTCATTCCGCTTGAGCTTCGGAGGCTCCTGCTTCTCAGCGGGTTTCTGCTCAGCATCCGGAGTAGCGGTGGGCTCATCCGGTGTGGGCTGACGGCGTTTCAGCGTGGGTCGTCCCGGAGCTCCTTCTTCGGCGCCCGGAAGTGCACCAGCGGTCGAGGCGCGCGCGTTGGAGAGTCTTAACAGCCGACCCTTGACCTTCTGAAACTCCGAGCTGCTGATTACATACTCTTCCCGCTCGGGGAATCGTGCCGCAAGCGCCAGAGACGCTGCTCGACGTTCCGGAGGCGCCGGGTGCGTGGCGAAAAGCTTGGATATGAAACCGGGTTTCTTCTTGTTTTTAGACTCCAGTTTTTCAAACATCGTGGCCATCGCGGTGGGGTCGTAACCGGCGGCGTACATGTACTGCACGCCCAGCTTGTCAGCCTCTTCCTCCGCGCCACGACTAAACCTCATGAAGCCGAGGAGGGCTCCAAAGCCGCCACCCTGATAAATTAGTTGACCAAGGCCGCCGCCAAAAATAATGGCCGGGATCAGAATTGCATACTGAGTAAGTTCTGCTTTCCTCTGGTTTTCGACGGCGTGACGGGCAGTCACATGCGCAATTTCATGTGCCATTACACCTGCGAGCTCCGCTTCGTTGTCAGCCGCCAGCACCAGACCCTTGTTCACATAGAAGAAACCACCCGGTAAAGCGAAGGCATTTACTTCATCTGAGTCGATGACCTTGATGGTAAATGGCACCTTTGCGTCAGAGTGCAGGACGATGTTCTGTCCCACGCGATTAACGTATTCGGTTATCACCGGGTCATCGATAAACTTTGCCTGCCGATCAACCTCGGCAGCCAGCTGGCGACCCTGGCGAACCTCTTTTTCAGTGGAGCCGCTCATCCCGGCGATGATGCCCTTGTTGATATTCCGTTTCCCGATCATGTTCGGGTTTTCATTCGTGGACAGTGGCTTGCCAGGACTGGTGGATGTGGAAGTCGCTTTCTCCTGGGCCTTCTTCTTGTCTTCTTTGACAGGAGCCTGAGGCTTGGCCGGCTCTTGTGACTGGGTCGTCTGGGCAATAACCCGGACCGAACTCGCAAACAGCGACGAAGCCAGCAACAGGGCGGTTGCGACGCGGGAGAAATTGTTCATCTCGAAAACCTCCAGATACTTTCGAAACCGGCCCACAAGAGAGAAGTCCGGCGGGACCATCATTCACAGGCCCCGGATTGGTGTCTAAGTGCGCGGCGAAACTTTAATTCAAGGAAGCTCAGCGAAGAACTATGGGAAGCTGTTTTCGCTATTTTCGTACGCCCAGTCTATGATGCCAGAGGCAAGCAGCAAGGTTGCGCGTTCAATATTGCTACCTATTCTGCAACTTCTAAAGCGAGATAGTTTCCCGGGGGCCGTTCGTGCTGTGGCCGGCATTATAGTCCAGCGTCGTTGAAAAACCTAAGAAATCGACTTGTTCGGCCTTGAAGGATTCGCCTTTCCGCCCCTATTGTAGTTGCAAGAATAAGCCCCGTCGAATGCCAAAGGCAGTCCGCCCAAAGAAATCAAAGCCCTCCGTTTCGGTAATTGGGTCCGGCCGATTGGGAACCGCCCTGGCCATTGCGTTGTCTTCTTCGGGCTATCCGATTCAGGCTGTTGTGGCGCGGCGTCTGACGCGGTCAAGGAAAGCCGCCGCCCTGGTTAGTCGACAAACGCTGGCACTAAGATGCAGTGAGTTGGACCTTCTGCCGCCGTCACGGATTGTTTTGCTAACCACACCAGATGACGAAATTGCTCATACCGCACAAAGGCTCGCTGGCTCCCAGCGGAGTTTACTTAAAGGGAGCATTGTCCTCCATACAAGTGGTGCGCTGTCTTCGGATGTTCTCGAACCGTTAACCGGCATCGGCTTTCACGTCGGGTCGCTACATCCCCTGGTTTCCGTAAGCGATCCGCGAATCGGCCAGAAGAGCCTGCGCGGCGCGTTCTATTGCATCGAAGGCGACGCTGCCGCAACTCGAACGGCGCGGGCGATCGTCCGCGATCTCAAAGGACGCAGCTTTACGATCTCCTCCCATAACAAGCCCCTCTATCACGCGGCGGCAGTAATGGCCTCCGGCCACGTGCTGGCGCTATACGATCTAGCCACCGAGATGCTGGTGCAGTGTGGCCTGGAACGGAGCAATGCCCTCCGAGTCTTGCTGCCGTTATTGCAAAGTACGGTCAGCAATGTTTCGCGATCGAACCCGGCTCGTGCTTTGACCGGCACTTTTGCCCGTGGTGACGTCGCAACGGTTCGCAGACACTTGCAAGCACTCTTCAGAGAAGGACTCTTGGAAGCGCTTGAGGTTTACAAATTACTCGGTGCGCGCTCGCTCCAATTGGCAGCTCGTAATGGGTTGGAACCGAAACTCGTGGAGCAAATAAAGCGAGCCCTGACCGCGGCGACAAAGAAGTAAGTGCCAGGTACATCGTGCCTTCGGTTTTCGATAAACGAGTGGCTGAGGCCGTGGCGCGCGAAGTCGAAGAGGCCGCCTACCAAACCCGCGTCGCAAGACGCGACCGCGCCGCGCAGGATGGGATGTAATCGCCAAGCCAGCTACCCAGACCGCGAGGACGAGGTAGCTGTTAGCTTGCATGCATAAAAAATGGATTTACCAACCATTTAACCTATCTTTTACCGAGTCCAAGGAAATCGTTCAATCGCTCAGCCAGTCGACCGGCCCGAAAGTCGAGGGTTTCTTCGTAAGCTTTATAATTTAAACGCTCCGAGTCTCTGAAGAACAGCTGCTCCTCCGCTCTGTCCCGCTGCGTTGGCGATAGTTCTCTATGTGCGACCTGTGGATCGCGATCACTCAACTCTGCGTTATCGGCCTGGGACAGGATCGCATAATTAGCCGCAGTGTTTAGCTTCTCTACTGGAAGCTCAAATTGATGCATGAACTTCTTTGGAAAGATGTGATGAACAGCTAAGAGATCTCCCGTAACATCTCTGGCAGCAATCTCCTTTATGGTTCTTCCGCTAGGCCAACTCTGGGCGTCTTGCGCCACTAGGTAAGCAAGATATGTTTGCATCAGAGGGGAGTACATCCGTGTACTGCTCTTAATATCCTCAGGCTTTATCTTGTAGAGGCGATTTTGGGGTATCTTCTTGACCAATAAGGAAGCTCTATTTTTCTGACGAGGCGATACCTCCCGGATGGGATTGATAAAGGTGTTGATAGTCGTCTCTACCGAACCGCGAAAGAGACCTCGAAAGCCCGTCAATAACAGGAACCGCTTCAATTGCGCCTTGTCCGATTCGGAAATTTCGCCCGTATTGTCCTTTAGCAAATAGGCTACGGGGATGAGGGCGTTGACGGAGGGGAGCCATCTACGGGTTGTCCATCCAAGTTCTTCGCGAACCAGACGACAAGTTAATCGAAGGCCTCGTTCCGTTTTGCGCCAAGATTCCTTAACATCCACCGCTTCTGTCGCCCAGTTCTTCGGTAGCTTCGAGAAGCTTGAGTTTCCTCGATGGATTGTTATTAGAGCCCGAGTGACGAAAACGAAATTCAAACCCAAACTGCTTAACTGAGTCTCCTGAACAAAGTCGCGCATCGGCCCGACGATATGAGCTGTCGCCTCTTGTGATAAGCGGGCCGCCTCAACATCCCCTGCCGACAGAGAAGTACCGCCCTTATTCAGGCGTGCGAATAACTCAATCGCATTTTCTTCATGCTCGTCCTTGAACTCCTCACAAAGGGCATCGACATTAAGCATTGACGCGACACGGTGTAAGCGCTTGCGCCACTCCACTTCTTTTATCCTGTTCAGACCGAGTTTCTGTCGCTCGGACAGACTGTCGATCACGCTTTGAACGCTATTGTGTAGGTAGTTCTCGTCAACGTTGTGGGTAGATATCAAATCTGACAACGGCACGAGCGTCGGATCTTCCGCCTCAATTCTCCTTTGAAGAGTCTTCTTCATCATACCTAAGAAGAATCGCTCATTCTCCAAATCGAAGAATGCGCGAGTGCTCAGATTCTCATCGGCAGCACCTTCTATTGCTCTCGACAGACTAGTAAGTCTTTGCTGGCCGTCCAACAAAAAACCGTAAAAGTTGTCCATGGATCGGAGAGAAATCTGGCTACAAGACGGCGTTGCCCTTGATTCTTCTTTTAAAGGCACGCTTGAATGATGAGCTGAACGCGACTTCAGTCATTGGATAAGACTTTACGGAGCGTGTCAGGATTGCGTGAGAATGTTAGGGTCCCTTCGTGTAACTCCTCGAGACTAGCCTCGTAGTTCTGCTCAATCTCCCGCCGTCGCTCCTCAATCAGATAGCTCTTGAGGAGTTCTTGCAATTCTTCCTTCTCGGCCGTTGAGAGTTGCTTTACGTCTTCGACTACTCTCGAAAAGTCTTGTGCCATTGCTAAACCTCCATCGTTCGTACTGGAGCTTACTTGATCTACTTCATGGCTTCAATTCATAGTCGTTCAGCCTGCCATTCTGGCCGGATGACTCCTGGCGGCGAGGTCTCTCGTTAACCGCACCCCCGCGTGGAGTCAGAGAGCAGAAGTCAGATGTCAGAGGTGATTCCCGGAGTGGCGCTTCGCTTACCCGGGGCTATTTTATTGAAGGCTTTCAGCGTTCCAATGACGGCTGGTAGAATCAGCACTCCTCGGAACGAGATATAACGATGAAAAAGTCGGCGTCACTCGCTATCACCACTGTCGTTGAGCACAAGCACGCGGGCTTTCCACGGTTCGTCACATTTTGTCGGCAAGGGTTCAGCCCTCTGATTTCATTTTGAACTCGGGCTGACGCGCAGACTCTGCGCGATCAGCGGCACGATCCGGCGAGGTACGGCAATCGCTTCTTTGATATGCCGAGCGTGCGTGAAATGGCCGGCGACGTAAAGATCCGGGATGTTGGTTTCAAAGGTTTCAGGATCATAGACGGGAACTTCAGTTAGCTTGCCAGGCACAGTCTTCACTCCCAGCTTCTTCAGCAGGCTGAGATCGGCGTC
>CAZVHN010000525.1:0-12718 GCA_964626895.1 uncultured Chloracidobacterium sp.
TACACGCGGAGTTTGATTCAGAGTCTGCCAAGAGCAGTTCCGATCTGGGAAGCAGCGCGACCGTGTCTACTCCATAGCCGCTCCCTCGCCGTTCGTTCGCGCCGCCGTCCACCGGCCCAATATACGAGAACGTAGTTCGGCGATCTCGGCCTGGTAGTCAGGATTAGACTCCAGTTGCTCCTGAATAGCATCGGCTGCTGTTTCCTGCTCCTTCAAATACTCTTCAATTTCTTGGCGATGCGTGAGGTAGTAAGCAATACTTGAGTAAACGTCGCCTAGACTGAGAGAAGGAAAGCTCTGGACAATTTGCTCGGCTGTCGCTCCCAGTTTGAAATGATGAACAATGGAGTCCAGACTAACTCGCGAGCCTTTGATGCGAACAGTCCCATGCTCGGTAACAACAAGCGGCATGCTGATGGTTTCTTCCAAGGTCACCATAATGGGTTTGATTATACCTGACGGACACGTCTGATCCGAACATAAACATAGCGACAATAATGTAGAGAGCCGATAACCGTCTTTTTGGTCTTTTCTCGTACGGATTTGATTCATGGGTAACGACGAGATTCTGAAGGCTGAGCTCGAAAAGGCGATCGCAGAATGCGAGCGTTTGCGCGAAGAAAACGCCCGGCTCAGGGTTCGTGTTGGTCAAGCACCAGATACCCTCGCTCCGACGCCTAATCAGTTCTCGGGACACAAAAACAAGAAAGGACAGGCGTCGGCCACCGTAACGGCGGAGTCTCGGCCAGAACTCAAAGTGTCGTTGTTCAGTAGTTTGTTTCGCGGAAGAGACGATGTTTACGCTGTCAGGTGGGAGGGAAAGAATGGCCGGACGGGGATGGAAGGCGCACCGCCGCGTCCATCAGAGATAAAGATGGAGCCCGGCGACCACGCTTACGGCCCGGTGAGTGGCACGCAGGAATTGAGGCAAGCAGTAGCCGATCACTACAACCGGCTTTACCGGCAAGGCAAGACGAGCAAGTACACGGCGAATGTCACCATCGCTTCGGGCGGGCGCTTATTATGCAGTTCTCTCCCATGAGCCTCAAAACTGAAGCAGACAAAAGCGAGTCGTTCAGGGCAGGAAACGGTGAGGCTTAAATCTAGATGTTGCCCTAGAATGTCAGATTGAAATTCCGACGGGATCGCTAATCCGGTCATATCCTGTTTGGCGCAAGGTATCACCCTGAGACTCCTATGAAGGTCAACCGGCTTCTATTTTTGTGGCTGCCAATTCTTTTCGTGTCTGTCTGCCTGGCACAGAAAACTGATAGACCGGCAAGAGTAAGCAGCAAGGCGTTTGATCCGTCAACATACCTGTGGTATGCAACTCCAGCAACGAAATGGGATGAAGCTTTGCCGGTCGGAAACGGACGGCTGGGGGCTATGGTATTCGGAACCACCGAGGAGGAACGCATACAGCTTAATGAGGAAACGTATTGGTCTGGCGGGCCTTACTCGACGGTGGTTAAGGGCGGGTACAAAGTATTGCCGGAAATCCAAAGATTGGTATTTGCAGAAAGATATCTGGAGGCACACAACTTATTTGGCCGGCATCTGATGGGGTATCCGGTTGAGCAACAAAAGTACCAAAGTTTAGCCAACCTTCACCTCTTTTTTCACCACGGGCAAAACATGGGTGATTATGAGCGTTCGCTCAATCTGGAAAATGGCATAACTACCACAGCGTTTACCGCCAATGGCATCCGCTACAAGCGCGAGGTCTTCTCGTCCGCGCCCGACCAGGTTGTCGTTATCCGGCTTACGGCGAGTCAGACAGGCAGTATTACCTTCACTGCCAATTTGAGAGGCGTGAGAAATCAGACCCACTCCAATTACGGCACTGATTATTTCAGGATGGATCCCGTGGGCGAGGATGGTTTAGCTGTGACGGGAAAATCGGCTGATTATTTGGGCGTGACCGGGAGGATAAAGTACGAAGCCAGGTTAAAGGTCGTTCCCGAAGGCGGCTCGATTAAGACTAACGGCGTTGACCTGAGCGTTGAAAACGCAGATGCCGTTACGTTGTTCGTTGTCGCCGCCACTAATTTTGTTAATTACCGTGACGTGAGCGGTGATCAGCACCAAAGGGTGGAAAACTACTTGCACAATCTCGCCGGCAAATCATACGAAACGCTTAAAGAGACAGCCGTTGCGGATTATGAAAAACTCTTCAACCGGGTTTCCTTAACCCTTCCGACTACGGAAAATTCGTTTCTTCCAACTAACCAACGCAAGGAACAAAATCAGACCTCGCCTGATCCGAGCCTGGCCGCCTTAGCCTACAATTTCGGCAGGTACATACTAATTTCATCATCGCGTCCGGGAACTCAGCCGGCCAACCTTCAGGGCATCTGGAATGATGATATGAATCCCGCTTGGGATTCAAAATACACCAGCAATATTAATTTGGAAATGAACTACTGGGCAGCGGATTCAGCCAACCTTTCGGAACTTTCCGACCCGCTCTTTAGATTAATCAGGGAATTGACCGATCAGGGCTCACAAGTGGCCCACGAGCATTATGGGGCGAGAGGCTGGGTTTTTCACCAGAATACCGACATATGGCGCGTTGCGGCCCCTATGGATGGGCCAAGTTGGGGCACGTTTACCGTTGGCGGGGCCTGGCTTTGTACGCATCTGTGGGAGCATTATGAGTACACCCATGACAAAGCATTCCTCGGTGAAAGTTATCCTCTCATAGAAGGCTCCGTGGAATTTTTCCTGGACTTTTTAGTCAAGCACCCCAATGGAAAATGGCTGGTTACGAACCCTTCCACTTCGCCTGAAAATTTTCCGGATGGCGGCGGCAACAAACCCTATTTTGACGAAGTAACCGGAAGTAAACTGCCAGGCACGACTATCTGCGCCGGTTCGTCAATTGACATGCAAATTCTCTACGATTTGTTCGGATACTATCTGAAGGCTTCAGAGGTTTTGAATAATCGTTCGCCTTTGATTGAACAGGTGAAATTAGCCAGAGAAAAATTAGCGCCTCCGCAAATCGGGTCGGATGGTGCCCTGCAGGAATGGGTCGATGATTGGAAATCACTCGAAAAGAATCACCGTCATTTCTCGCATTTGTACGGGCTATATCCCGGAAAGGTGCTTTGGGAAAAAAGAACGCCCGCGCTCATCGAGGCTTATAAAAGAGTTCTGAATGAAAGAGGCGATGGCGGCAAGGGGTTTTCTATGGCCTGGAAGATGGCGCTCTGGGCCAGATTGCGAGACGGCAACCGAGCCAACAAGATATTCAAAGGGTATTTGGAAGAACAGAGTTGCTCTCAACTATTTGCGTTGTGCGGCAAAGCGTTGCAGGTAGATGGTTCCCTGGGAGTAACAGCGGCGATTACAGAAATGCTGATGCAGTCGCATGATGGATTTATCGACCTCCTGCCGGCGCTACCCGACGAATGGAGCCGTGGAGAATTTAAGGGCGTGTGTGCACGCGGTGCGTTTGAACTGGATTATCAATGGGTTGATAAGAGAGTGACACAGGTCAAAATTCTCTCAAAAGCGGGCTCGGTTTTGCGCCTAAAGGTTGACCGTCCCGTTCAGGTAACTTGCAATGGCAAAAAAGAACCGGTGACAAAGGCGGCGAACGGGGTTGTTGAATTCCCCACTATAAAAGGGAATGTCTATTTGTTGCAAACTCAATAGAGCTGCGCGCTCTGCGGCCGCATAGCCGCTGACTTATCCGAACGCTTCCGTGGGTCGCAGGTTCGAGTCCGGCTCGACTAACCAATTACCCTGGTTTTTAGACCGTCTCTGTATCAAGCCAGTCAATCTCGTCACTCAACCCGAGGTACTCCCAACGCAACAGCGCGATGGGAGCGTTTCCGTTCTGCCACAAATAGTCGTGGAACGCTCGCAAGTCGAAGTTGTCTCCTTGATGCAGGCGTGCGTCTGCGAGGAACTTGATGATCTGGAGCTTGCCAATCTGATAGGTAATCGCCTGGCCCGGCGAGGAAGCGAAAAAAGTGGCCTCTTGTCTGGCCGTGCCCCGATCGATCGGCACAATCTTCTCCAGATAGTCAGCGGCTTGATCGATCGTAAAGAGGCCCAGCGCCAGCTTCACATCCACCTCCACGCGCAGGGCCCGCAGCCGCATATAGTTGTACATAATCTCGCGCACTCTTGGACTGTCGTCGAAGAAACCAAACTGCAGCATCAGCTCTTCCGCGTAGAAGCCGATGCCTTCGTTCGCGCCTGAATCGTAGTATCGGCGGCGAATGGGATTCTCGTGTGCCCACGCCAGCGCCAGTTGAAGGTAATGGCCCGGCACCCCTTCGTGCACGATCAAAGGTCGGGGGTCTTTGGCAATCGAGAGGGAAAAATAATCAAGCTCCGGAGACGGCCGCTTGATGTAGCTGATGCCGTCCTCGTCCAGTCTGGTCGCTGACGTGAGGTCGTCAGCGACACCCATGAAAGCCAGCGGCTCGAGGTATGCGGGTAGTGGCAGGTTGCGATAGTGCTTTACCCAGCCGGGCACCGTGAGAATATTCTTCGCTTCCAGAAACTCGCGAGCTTTCTCCTCTTCAACAACTTCCCGCCCTATCTGCGCCGCTTGATCGGGAAACAATTTCAGTTCGGGCAAACCCTGGTTGCGAGTTTGTTCCACCGTTTCAAACGCGACCGATCGCTGCCATTCTTGTGCAGCCATCGCCTGCAATTGTTCCGGCGTAAAGGGCATCACGGCGACGTGCTTGAGAAAGTAGATGTACGCCTCGCGACCCACCGCGGTATTCTCAGACATCCCGGCGAGGTGAGAATTGAGCCAGTCGTGAAACCCTTCGAGTGCCGCGATCGCATCGCTGGTAACTTCGTGAAGTTCAGCTTCGCTTACAGCCGAAAGCAAGGGAGCGAGAGCATCAGCCACGGTGGTGAGCCGCGCCCTGACTTCGCTCAACTTCTCGATGGCCGCCAGTCCAAATGGCTTTATTGCTTTGCCACCGAGATTTTCCTGTCCCTCGGCAACTGTCCGGCGAAAGCCCTGCAAGACCCTGATGATTTCGCGGCTGCGCGTTTCGTCAAAAGGCGGGGGCTTCAGCAAAGACAGAAAGAGTAGTCCAAAAGTCTGATCAACGTAGAATCCGGGATTCTGCTCGTAAATGCAGATGACGTCCAACTCCCAGTGCACTCGCGCCATCGCCGATCCAATCAGGCGGTGATCGACCTGCTGAGAGATCGGCCATACGCTCGAATCAATGCTGTGCCGGCGGGTTGTGAATTCGGCAAGCTCCCTGCGTCGCCGGTCGATCGCTTTCCGCGACCAGTCAGAAACCCAATCCGGTGGTCTTTCGATTCGAGGAATATCATCACTGGATACAGGTTGATTTTCGGCGCGCCAATTCCAAAAGTCCTCTGCCAAGTCGTGCAATTGGCGATAGTCAGACGGGTTCGCGCCGGTTGTGGTCGTAGTCATTAATAGCCGCTACCTTTTCGCGTGGTGAGCATTGATCTTGCACAAAAGTGTTTCAGCCCAGTCCGCGTTTAGCGGACGTCTGATAGTAGCCCAGCGATTCATCGCTGGGATGACGAGCGAAAGGAATGTAGTCCGTAAAGCGGACGGTTGAAATCGTAGCTGCTAGCTATCTGCTCTTCTCAGTCATGCGTTTTACGGACTTGGTCTCGCATTCTTACCATCCCCGGCAGTCAACTGCTGGGCCATTTTCACTCGTCCGCTAAACACGGACTGGGCCAGATTGCGAGACAGCAACCGAGGCGAGCTATTTCTCCGGTCCGGCGGGTAAATTCTCGCGCAGGAACCGGGTCAGGAGTTCATAGAGATGTCGCGTCGTATTGGCTCCCGAGCTGATGTCATGGCGGCGGTTCGGATACTCCATCATGGTAAAAGGTTTGTTCGCAGCCACGAGAGCGTTGACCAGCCTCTCTGTGCTCTGGAAGTGAACATTGTCATCGCCGGAGCCATGCACTACCAGGAGCTTGCCCTGCAAGCCGTCGACATAGGTAATGGGAGAGCCGCGCTTATAGTCCTCCGCATTGTCCTGTGGCAGGCCCATGTAACGCTCCTGATAGATCGTGTCATAGAGAAGCTGATCGCTCACTGGCGCTACCGACATGCCCACGCGGTAGATGTTCGGGTGACGAAACAGCTGGTTCAGAGTCATCGAGCCGCCACCACTCCAACCCCAGATAGCGATTCTGGTTGAATCCACGAAAGGCCAGCGCTGAATCATCGTCGCCGCGGCCGCCTGCTCGTGTGAAGCAAGGGTGCCGATCTGACGATAGACAACTTTTCTCCACGCGCGCCCACGCGGAGCAGGAGTGCCGCGGTTGTCGACACTGATCACGATGTAGCCCTGCTGTGCCAGCATGAGGTGCCATAGCTCGTTGTTGCCACCCCAGCGATCCAGAACCGTTTGGCCGGCAGGTTCGCCGTATACAAAGAACAAAACCGGGTAACGTTGGGCGGAATCGAAATCGGGCGGTTTGATCATCCAGCCATCCAGTTGGAGGCCATTGCCAATATCAACGCGGAAGAACTCGCTGGGCCCTCGCCTAATGTTCTGCACCTTCGCGAGCAATGCCGTGTTCGCGGCGAGAGGTCGAACCGTCGTGTGCTGCGGTAGCTGCACCAGGTCAGTTGTGGACGGAGTCATGAAGGTGGAGTAAGTGTGAAAGGCCAAACCACCGTGTGGCGAAATATTGTAGCTATGCGTACCGGGCAGTGCCTGCGGACTCACTCTTTCGGCTGTGCCTTTTCCGTCAAGCCGCCCGCGGTAGAGATAACGCTGCGTTGGATTCTCCGGCGAAGCGGTGTAATAGAACGAGCCGTCAGTCTCGTCAACATTGTCGACGCTCGTGATATCGAAAGCTCCGGGAGTAATCAGGCGAACGTCCTTGCCGTCGCGGGAAACGATATAGAGATGGCGCCACCCGTCGCGCTCGCTAATCCAGGTAAAACTCTTGCCGCGGGCCAGCCAGTGCAGGTCGCTGACGCGCAGATCTACCCAAGCCTCGTCCTTTTCAGTGAGGATAGTTCGCACTTGCCCGGAACGCACATCTGCCAGCATCACCTCAACCATGTTCTGCCGACGGTTCAGGTGCTGTAGCACAATCTCCGTGGAGTTGCCGGCCCAGTCCATCTCCGCGATGTAGTTGTTGCGCGGATCGCCCGGAACCGCCAGCCAGTGAGGTTTTCCGCCGTCGGCGCTCACCACCCCAACTCGCGCAGAGGAATTCGTCGTCCCCACCTTTGGATACGGAATCGGGGTCACTTTCGGATAAAGCGAGTCGGTATTGTTGATGAGGTTAAACTCGCCCACGCCGGTTGAGTCGAGCTGCCAGTAGGCAATCAACTGGCTGTCCGGACTCCAGCACCACCCGTCGCGCAGATCTAACTCTTCTTCATAGACCCAATCGAAGGTGCCGTTTATCAAGGTGGGCGATCCATTACTGGTAAGTTGGCGAATGCGGCCAGTCACCAGATCCTCAACATAGAGGTTGTTGCCACGCACGTAACCCACGCGCCGGCCATCTGGCGAGAACTTCGCAAACATTAGCGTCGCGGGCGCGGCGTCACCTCCGAGCTTTTTGAGTCCCTTGCGGGCGAGATCCGCAACCCAGTAGTCGCCCCTGGTTCGCTGGCGCCATACCTGCTGTGAGTTGGTAAAGATCAGCAGCTGTTTGCCATCTTCGGACCAGACATAGTCATCAATAGCCAGCGCGGTTTTTGCTCCCGTCGGCACCAGTGTCTTGGCGGCCACCAGAACGCTGCGTTTGCCAGAGTCGGCTTCGTAGCGAATGATGTCCTGGCCGTCTTTAATGTCCGGTGAAGGCTCAACCGTCGTATACGCTTTGCCATTCTCCAACCAGCGCGCAGGGCCGAATCTCTCCGCTTGAAAATCACGGTCAGTAAATATTCGCTTGAGTGTCAGGACGGATGGGTCTGGCTGTAGAGCAGACAGGTGGCCGGTGAAGACTGTTGCCAGCACCACGAGCAGCAATACGCGATGGGTTTTCATGAATGATCTCTCCTCGTATGTATCCGTGACGCTTCAAATCACAACGACTGGTTTACCAAGAACTTCAAAGCGTGGTTTGATTCCCAAGCCTGGCTCTGTTGCTGCTGCCAGCCGGCCGTTCTTTCTTTGCGGCGCGCCGTCGGCGATGCTCACGGTAACGTAACTGTTGAAATCCGTTGACGAGAAAAGCAGATCGGGCGGAGTGCTATGGGCCAGATGCGCGATCGCGGCGGTCACGATATCACCGCCCCACGTATCTTCGATGGTCATAGCAATTCCCAGTGCAACACAAAGGTCGCGAATCTGGCGCGCCTTCGTAAGCCCGCCCACCTTGGAAATCTTGAGGTTGATAACGTCCATGGCCTGGTCCGCAAATGCCCGCACCACCATGTGCACGTCGTCGATCACCTCATCCAGCACGAATGGACGCGACGTGTGCCGGCGCACTGCCAGGCACTCTTCGTAACTCATGCAGGGCTGTTCCAGGTAGACGTCAGCGTGCCGCACGGCATCAGCAATGCGCATCGCCTGGTGCTGGGTCCAGCCGGTATTCGCATCGGCAATCAGCACATCTCCGGGCTCGAGTTCAGCGGCCGCCGTTTTGATCCGAGCAATATCGGTGTCGGGATTGCCTCCCACCTTGAGTTGAAACTTGGTATAGCCCTGGGCCCGGTAGGTGCTAATGCTCGCAGCCATCGCGTCGGGTGTGTCCTGCGAGATCGCGCGATAGAGCGGGAAATCTTCGCCGTAGCGTCCGCCCAGCAGAGTCGACACCGACTGGCCACTTGCCTGACCCAGAATGTCCCAGCACGCCATATCGAGAGCGGACTTAACATAAGGATGCCCGCGCATTGCCTGATCCATGCGCTGATTGATCAAGCTTAACTGGGTTGGGTCAGACCCGAGCAAATGCGGAGCCAGCTCGGCGATCCCGGTGCGCGCACCGGCAGCATAGGCCGGCAAGTAAGCCGGACCGAGTGGGCAAATCTCTCCATAGCCGGTGATTCCGGAATCTGTTTTCACGGCCACGACAGTCGAATCGAAGACCGAAACGCTGTTGCCATCGGACCATTTGTAGCTGCCTTCGTGTAAAGGCAACTCGACGCGATATGCTAAGATTTCCGTGATGCGCATGAGGAAACACCATTCAGAGCTTACAGATCGTAAGCAGTACCTCTGTTAGTCGCACGAAAGGTAAGAGCCGGTGCCGGACGTTGCACTTATACATTTATTCTAGCTTGGGGCTAGCGCAGTTGTCGCCACTTTGCTGAAGCGCTACAAACGGGAGATCAAGATCGTCGTCGTCGAACTCAGTATTGCCGGCTGTTTACTGTATCTGTGAGTATCTCGCAAAGCCTCGCGAAGTCTATATTCCCGCCCGAGACAATACATACTACTCTACCTCCGCCGGCTTTGCCCGCTAAGGTGCACGCAAGCGCACATGCTCCGGCACCCTCTGCGATAATGCGGTTGCGTTCGGCCATGAGTCGTAGTGCAGATTTGACTTCGTCCAATTCTGCAACGAGGGAGCCATCAATCAACTGTTGTGCGCGCTCGAGCATTTGTGGAAATACAACCCTGGCGCCGATGCCATCCACGAAGGATGGTTGATAATCCACAGCCTGCGGAGTTCCAGCTGCAAGTGAGACGACGAGAGGCGCTGCCGTCGCCACTTCGACTGCATATATCTTGCACTTCGAATTCAGGGCACGCATTTCGGCAGCAATCCCGCAGGTAAGCCCACCACCTCCCCACGGAATTACAACCGCATCAACCTCCGGCAAGTCTTCCATGATCTCGAGAGCAATTGTGCCGTTGCCAGCCATCACATTCAGATCGTCAAACGCATGGATGAAAGTTGCTTCGACACCTGGAAATGTGCGCGTTTCAAAGGCCCTCCACCACTCTTCAAATGGGACCTTTATGACACGTCCGCCGAGTCGTTCAATTGCTTTGATCTTCGTATCTGGCGCGGCCTCGGGCGCGACCACCGTGCATGGAATACCAAGCTCGCGCGCACGCCAAGCGACACCCTGAGCCATGTTTCCTGCCGATGCAGTTAATACTCCGCGAGACAACGTCTCCGGCGTCAAATGGCCCATGGCGTTCGCCGCACCACGGATCTTGAACGATCCTATCGGCTGAAGGTTTTCGAGCTTAAGGTAAATCTCGGCCGGCGCTTCCCTGGCGTCAAGCCGAACGAGCGGGGTGCGGATCGCGGAATTCGCAATCATTCGTCGAGCGTCGTGGATGTCCGCCAGCGACGGTAACATTGTCATGACAGAATTCAGAATTCAGAATTCAGAATTCAGTTGTCAGTTGTCAGTTGTCAGTTGTCAGTGGCAATGGACGTTTCTGCTTCCTGCTTCCTGCTTCCTGCTTCCTGCTCCCTGCTTACTCTATTCTCTGTGCAACCTCTGCGTCCTCTGTGTCTCTGTGGTGAGGTTTTCTTGATCTATTTTCACCACGGAGGCACAGAGCACACTGAGGTTTCACAGAGAAAACCGAAACTTAGGGACACAACCAGCACGGAGCGAACCTGACAGCGATTACTAAAACTCAACCCAGGTGCCGACGTTCAATTCCCTCGCCTTTCTGTATAAGTACTCTGCGGCTGCAAGATCCTCAATAGCGAGGCCCAGAGATTTGAAACAGGTAATCTCGTCCGGTGATGTCCGACCTGGTTTATCTCCTTTAAGAACTTCGCCAATTTCGGCACGAATATGATTGGGGCCGATTACGCCCTCACTCACTGCGAAGAGGTAGTCCCCGGCTTCGTTGATGGTTGATTCACGGCGGTCCACAAACAGGCTTACTGCCGCCATTGTCTCGCTGTCTACCTCGCGCGCGTTTGGCGTGCTCGACCCTACGAGATTCAAGTGAGCGCCGGCTGAGATCCATTCGCGCCGCACGATTGGCTCGACGGTGGTGGTCGCTGAGACAATCAAGTCCGCGCCCTCTAAAGCTTCCTCGACCGTTTCAACTGGTTCCAACGCGAATGAGAAGTCCGACCTCATCTCCTCAGCAAAGCTTCGCGCGTGTTCAATGTGTCGGCTCGCTATGCGGCAACGCTTGATGAAACGAACCTCCGACATCGCTACCAAATGCGAGCGTGCTTGCACACCGGAACCGATCATCGCGAGATTGCAAGCATCCGCTCGGGCGAGCAAGTCTGTCGCCACACCTGAGACAGATGCGGTACGAATGGCCGTGATAGCTGAAGCATTTATCATGGCTAGCAGCTCGCCGGTCTCAGCGCTAAAAAGCAGCACAGCTCCCTGATGTGAATCCTTGCCTTTAGCTGGATTCCCAGGGAATACGCAGATTGCCTTCAACCCAAAGGCAGCCGAATCACCAGACATGTAGGAGGGCATCAATCTCATGACACCTTTGGCGTCAGGTGGCCGGATAATTGCTCTTAACGGCTGATGAACCTTACCGGCGGCGAGCGCGATCAGGGCCTCACGCATGACAGAGATGCATTCTTTGATTTGAAGGAGTTCTAAAACTTCCTCATGGCTCAGGACCAGAATTTTCATAGCGTTCTGTGGGATTATTGGCTCAGCTCTTCATAACCCATCGTGGGCAGGTGAGTAAATAGGCCGACAATATTCGCTCCGTACGAGCGACATGTTTTATAGCATTCACAGGGACTCATTGGAGGTTTGCAAACCGAGTATCAAGATCGTTGCGTCGAACCTGCAGAATCCTCGGTGTTGCTGGCTCGGTCTTGTGGGGACGTCAGACAGGGCCTCACAATATCGAAGGAGTGATTTTCACCCCTCATTTACACGTTAATGAGACTTATCCACCGTGACCTTCACGCTGTCGCCGGCGGCCTCGTAAACTACGGTGTGGTTCTTCGTGGCCCCCGGCAACTCCGCGGGAAGCCTCCATCTGACCACTCGGCTGACCACCTTGGGAGAAGTTCGCTGTTGGGACTAATATGACGGCAAGAAGAGCAAGCGCGAAAACGCAACGGCGTCGCATGTTTTGAGATCCTCCTGATTGAATTGCTGACCATTGCTGACTGCGGGATGATAACTCTCATAATCGATATTGCGCCATCAAACAAGTGTGTACACCAATCTCAACTCTCGGCAACTCCTTTTGCTCCGTTACTTCGGCATCTCGGTAGTTAGTCAGTTTTTCGCGCGAACGCCGAAGAAACTTCGAGCAGTGGCGCCGGGATCAGTTTCTAAATGGTTCGTTTTGGAGGAACGGAAGGACGCACGTGAGGGCTGAGTCTCTGAGAATATTGGTAGGCGCGTGGGGACTTGAACCCCAGACCTCTGCCGTGTCGAGGCCGTCCCAGGTCATTTCGCATAACGCGTAATCGTCCCAAGGTCCCTAATATTAACTAAAGCGGTAGAGAAGTCACGTCCACGCCGCATAGATTGACTAATGAGTAAGCGTAGTCTGCCAAAAGTCTGCCAAAACTTTTCCGCATGGGGAGGCGAAGCTAATTAGCCTCCTACGCAGGCATGCCGTGTTCGACCGTTTCAACTCGTCGCACTTTGATCTTCACCTCGACTCGTGACCCGAGCCGGTTGATGATCGACATCAGGCGATCTTGGACGGTGAACCGTCCAAGATCGGCGTTGCGGATGCGCGAGAAGTCCGCTGCCGCAACCCCGGTGCGGCCCTGCGCGCCGCGGACGCTTAGCCCCTCACGGTCGAGCGCTTTGATGATCTCGGCGGCCAGAATTGCCTTGAACAGATCGGCATCG
>CAZVHN010000526.1:0-3846 GCA_964626895.1 uncultured Chloracidobacterium sp.
ATTGAGGCAGCAACTGGGTCGGGGGGCGCGCGATTTCCCGCCGGTCTCGATCTGGTTGACGAGTAGGCGGTGGCACGCTCGTTGGTGGATCGGGAAAGTCCTGTCCGGCGCGAGCCAGCCATAGCGTCGAGACACTTCGATCACCATCCACGGTTGAGACGGTGTAGACCACCCATTGGCCGTCGGGCGATATCTGCGGATCGCTGACGGCGGCCACGCGCAGGATATCCGCGGGCGCGAACTGACGGCGGCTCTGAGCAAGAACACATGAGAATGATACTGAGAATAGAATTGTGATGACGATTGGTAGTTCACGCAAAGACGCAAAGGTGCAAAGACGCAAAGAAGAGAAGGCAGTTTTCTTCTTTGCGTCTTTGCACCTTTGCGTCTTTGCGTGAAAACCCCAACTATTCAGGTAGTCTGTTAACAATTCGGCTGATACCATCCTTAATAAGCGCTTCCCCGAAGTTGATCAAGAGTCCTAGCCGTTTATCGGCCAACCGCAAGTACGTTAGCAGTTGCTTCTTGTGAACCGGCGCTATCCTCTCGAGCGACTTGATCTCAATAATGACCTTGCCTTCAACGATCAAATCTGGCCGAAACCCGATCTTCAAACGTATTTCTTCGTAGATGACCGGCATCGGCCGCTGGTGAGCTACATGCAACCCTCTTTTGGCGAGCTCATACTCCATGATTGCTTCATAAACTGACTCCAGCAATCCAGGACCAAGCCTGGTGTGCACAGTAAAAGCAGCGTCAACAATAATCTTCGCAACTTCATTTTCTGTCATGGTGAGGATCTCCTGAAAGAGGAAGGAGTTTACAGAACCGAATCAATGAATACTACCTTAACCTGGCAAGTTGTTCATTCAACAGTTCCCAAACCTGATGGACATGCCGCTCCGCCGTGCGGATGTTGCCAATGGACAGCCGCAAAGTGAGCTTGTCGTTGAGTCGAGTGTGCGAGAGAAAGGCTTTGCCCGTTCTGTTGACGGCGTGCATTATTTCCTCGTTCAAGGCATCCCAGCGTGCATTTCGCGATTCCTCGTCCACCGCGTCGACTTGAGGACAGGCACGAAAACAGACCAGCGACAAAGGCGCCGGGGCCATCAATTCCCAATCGGGCGATTCTTCTACCCACGAGGTAAACAAATTCGCCAAACGGCAATGCTCGCGAATCCGCGAGGCGAGGCCTTCGTGGCCGAAATAGCGAATGACCATCCAGAGCTTCAGCGCCCGGAAACGACGGCCCAGTTGAATGCCGTAGTCAGACCCGTTGCGCACCTGCTCCTGCTCAGGCGTTCGCAGGTATTCAGGAACCAGAGAGAAGGCGCGCCGCAGCAGGTCCATGTGCCGACAATAGAGGACGGATAGATCGAAAGGTGTGAATAGCCACTTGTGAGGATTAACGGCAACGGAATCCGCCCGCTCGCAACCGGCTAGAATGTATTGGAGTTCTGGGACAACTGCCGCCGAGCCGGCGTAGGCAGCATCAACGTGCAGCCACATGGCGTGCTTCTCACCAATAGGGACGATCTCCTTGATCGGGTCGATACTCGATGTTGAAGTCGTGCCCACCGTTGCTACTATGCAAAAAGGGACCATGCCCTGGCTTTTGTCCTCTTCAATTGCTTCAGCGAGAGCCTGGGCATTCATGCGAAACTCGGAGTCGGTGGGAATCTTACGCAGTCCACGCTGCCCCAAACCCAGAGTGATCACTCCCTTCTCGATTGAGGAGTGGGATTGTTCGGAAGCGTATACACGGAGCAGCGGCAGGTCAGTCCTCCCGCTCATGCCTTCCTCGCGTATGCGCCGTTCCACGCCCTCGCGAGCGGCAGCAATCGCATGCATGCTCGATACGGAGGCCGTGTCGTAAATAATTCCGCTGTAGCCCGCGTCAAGCCCCATCATCTGACGGAGCCAGTCAAGCGCCACTTCTTCAAGTTCGGTGGAAGCAGGCGAAGTGCGCCAGAGCATTGCCTTGTTATCAAAAGCCGCGGACAAGAGTTCGCCGAAGATGCCCGGTGCAGAGGTGGAGGTAGCGAAGTAGGCAAAGAACGACGGATGGCTCCAGTGAGTTAGCGCGGGCACGATCAGCCGATCGATGTCAGCGATAATCTTCGCCATGGGTTCACCTCTTTGCGGCGCTGATGATGGAAGCTGCGCCTTCAAATCACCGGGATTTATCTGAGAGAGCACGGGCAGGTCCTCGATGCGCTCGAAATAGTCACTGATCCAATCAATCAGTTCGTGACCAAAGCGGCGAAACTCGTCGGCACTCATGTCGCCGGCAGCGGGAGCGGTCCCGTCATGAAGTAGTGGTGCTTCTTTCATAGTCGGTTCTCCCTCCTCTTTTCGCGAAACTCTATAGGTCATTGCCAACGGATGCAACAGGGGCGAAGCCGCCCATTTCCGATTGCCAATTGCCGATTGTCGATTGAAGAGCCACAAAGCGTTGATGGGTCAGAACCCCGGAATTTCAGCAACTCCAGGGCCCCAGACGAAATCGGCAATTGGCAATCGGAAATCGGCAATTTGATTGATTACCTCGACAGGGTCGATGAAATGGTTATAATTACGCGCCTGGAAAGCGAAACACGGAAATCTCGGATCTGAGAACTCAGATCTCAGATCTCAGATCGGAGAACCCCAGCAAGATGGGACCAAAAAATAGTTCTCCCTCTGTTCAGCAAGAAAGTTTGCGTCAGGACAGTGTCGCGGCTATTATTCGGGCTCGGCCGACCAATCGCTAAAAATTGAGCTCCTCAGATTTTGTTTTAGGCCCGGCCTGTGTGTTCGGGAATCAAAAACGATTTCTAAGTTCTAAACAGCAGTCAAATACTATCGCCTATGAGGACCATATGAAACGCACATTAATCTCGCTCTTGTTGATTACCATTCTCCTTTTTACGTTCGCCTGCGAACGCAGAGGAGGTCCAGGCGCCGGCGGCGAAACTGGTCAAATTGTTGTTGGTTATTACGGAGACCTTACCGGACGAACTTCAAACTTCGGCGTGTCAACCCGGAATGGCGTACTTATGGCCGCGGACGAAATCAACAAAGCAGGCGGCATTAACGGCCGGCAGATTACGATTCTCTCCGAGGATGATGAAGGACGGCCCGAAAAAGCCGCGACTGTCGTAACCAAGCTCATCGATCAAGATCGCGTGATTGCTCTGCTCGGCGAAGTTGCTTCAGGAAATACTTTGGCTGCGGCGCCAAAAGCGCAGTCGGCACGTGTTCCGATGATCTCTCCCTCCTCGACGAATCCGGCAGTCACGCAAGTGGGCGACTACATTTTCCGTGTTTGCTTCATAGATCCTTTTCAGGGCGAGGTAATGGCTAAGTTTGCGGCTAATACCCTCAAAGCCAGGAGGGCAGCAATCATGCTCGACTTCAACTCGCCGTACAGCCGCGGACTTTCCGAATTTTTCGAAAAGAGCTTTACGAAGCTCGGCGGCCAGGTAGTGAGCAAGCAGTCTTACACGCAAGGCGATCGCGATTACAAAGGACAGCTCACTTCAATTCGTTCGTTGAACCCAGATGTAATCTATGTGCCAGGCTATTACGGCGAGGTTGGAGTGATCGCTAAGCAGGCCAAGCAACTCGACATCAAAGCACCCTTACTGGGCGGTGACGGTTGGGACGCGCCGCAACTTTGGGAACTAGGCGGCGATTCGCTCAACGGTTCTTTCATGTCTAATCACTATTCGGTAGAAGACCCTTCGCCGGCAATTCAAAAGTTTGTTGCTGATTTCAAGGCCCGTTACAACATCGCGCCCGATGCTCTGGCAGCGCTCGGCTACGATGCGATGAAAGTGTTGGCTGATGCGCTGAAGCGCTCCG
>CAZVHN010000527.1:0-4425 GCA_964626895.1 uncultured Chloracidobacterium sp.
AACGAGGGGGATCGTTAGCAGTGTCAGGAGTGACGCCGGCCTCCTGCAAATTGACGCGGCGATATCCCCGGGTTCTAGCGGTGGCGCAGTCGTTAATCAAAAGGCGGAAGTGGTGGGCATCGTCAAATCCAGTCGTATAGGTGGACAGAATCTTAACTTTGCAGTTCCGGTTGAGTACTTGCGATCATTATCGTTGGATTTCACGCTGCCCGTAGTTGTCGCGGGCGCCTGCGCGTACCGAGACCGGGACAAAGACAAGCTGCAAGGCTTGGTTAGGTCGGTTCTTGAAAAGAAGGAGATGCGGGAAATTGACACTACTAGCCGACGAATCGAAAGAGTTGTGTTGCCTCAATCGTTCCGCGTGTACGACATCGACGGCAATTTGTCCCCAAATGAGCTATTTTTCTTGCTTTCATCAGATATTCTCTGGCGTAAAACTATAGCGGTCAGGGCGAACATGCCTGCTAGTCAAAGTAACTTGATGAATCCCGCCTGCTCGAAATGGTGGTCGGAAGTAAACACCTGATCAATGCGTTCCTTTTGCAAGACGGTCATGCTTGTACAATCGGTCAGGCTCCATTCCTTATCGAGGCGGCTCCAGTAGAGCTGCCATCCCTCCGCGAGCAGCGTAGTGTCAGCGGCCACGATCTGAAGATCAGCCAGTGATCGCAAACCATCGATTAGCTTCACCCCTTTTTCACGCCAAGCCGATGTGCATAGAGCGTTGGAGACTTCCAGGAGAACAAACTCCGTCGTGATGAGTGCGACGTTTCGGCGACGAAGGTCGGCCATCGTCTGTTCTGCTCGACTGTGTAGTTCGTCTCTCGTGTTGACGAGCGCGATCCATGCGGCTGTGTCAACGAGTACTGTCGGCATCTTTCAGCCTTTTTGGAATGCCATATAGGTAGTGGTCGTGTTGGCTGGCGAGGTCGGGGACTCCGGTGTCGATTGCGCACTCGGCCAGGAGTTGCGTGAGGGTGTCCCACGAGCGACCGTCCATTACTTGCGATGGCTCGCCGTTATCTTCTTCGTGCGGGGTCACAGTTACGTCAACCTGAGTACCGTCAGGCAACGAGAGAGGCTCCTTGAGCCGAAGCACGCCTTGTTCGTAGATCGCTTTGAGATTTGTGGTCATTGGAATCCACCCCAGAAAGTCATTGTAGCATCGTCATTGGATAAGCGATCAACCAGTGAGCGTCTGGATGCGGTTTTGATGCGTCACAGCCACCCACCCATGAATGCGTCCTCGCGCTTTTCAACGCTGGTCGAGGTCCGGTTGGCGCAACAGCAATGCGCGCACGATGTCGCCGTTGAAGTTCTCATCGGCCAGCCGCCGCAACATGTCTATGACGTGGCGGTTAATAACGTCGGTGTCCATCATCTTGCCATCGGAGCGTTCAGACCAGCAACGTGAATAAATAAGATACGGCCGCCAGTGTTGGCGGCCGTACTTCTATATTGGTCGGGGCGAGAGGATTCGAACCTCCGACCTCTCGGTCCCAAACCGAGCGCACTACCTGGCTGTGCTACGCCCCGCAATCCTGCAGCTTGGACCTGACAGGTCGAGGCATTCTAAGAGCCAGCTAGACCCGCGGTCAAGCGTCGACGAAAAACGGTAATGGGGCCAATACCCCACTACCCGAAAAACGGCGCCAGGAATTTTCGAGTTGCGGCCAGTGCTTTCCCTCGGTGACTAATGGTGTTTTTTAATAGCAACGGCATCTCTGCGAACGTCATTTTGTAGCCGGTTGGAATGAAGACAGGATCATACCCAAACCCATCATGACCCGACGGCGCTTTGGCGATATTTCCCTGACACATGCCATGGGCAACGTTAATTACCTCGCCGGTTGGTTTCGCTATCGCCACAGCGCAAAAAAAGCGTGCGGAACGTTCGTCGTCGCCCACCGCCAACAGCTCCGAAAGAAGTAGGCTTGTTCTGCCTGCATCGGTGAGCCCCTCGCCTCCGAAACGCGCTGACCTCAGGCCTGGCAATCCATTCAGATAAGCCACCTCCAGTCCTGAATCATCCGCCAGGGTCCATAGTCCGGTTTGTCTAGCATAAGACTGGGCCTTGATAATGGCATTCTCTGCATAGGAACCGCCGCATTCGACAGGTGGGCGGATGCCTGAGATTTCGGTGATAACGTGGAGCTTCAGAGGTAGATCTCTCAAGACGCGTTTGATTTCTGTGACCTTCCCGCGGTTCCCCGTTCCGATCAAAATTTCCACGCTGGTCATGTTGCTAAGTACTGCACTTCGCAATTACGGTGACGTATTTGGAGTGCGCCGGCAAAGCGAAGCGGCGACGGCGCTTTGGATACCGGTCGTGCTTCCCGATGGAGACAATCGAGAATCCAAAGCGGTGTCGCACTCGGGCTTGCCACCGCACTCCAAAGGGCTGCCGATACGTCAGTATATTTATGAAACCGTGTACTAAGCTACCGGATGAATCTGGTCACTGAGCTCTTCTGTTGGAAACCGAATTCATCGTTCCGGGAATAGCAACGGTACCAGAGTGGCGAATTGCCCAAAAGATGATCGCGTTATTCTCTCGAGACCCTGATCACCAAGCGTGGTTTCAGTTGCGGAGTAGGGTAGTTGTTCAATCTTGCGCGAAAGCTCGGTTGATTCGCGAGCTGCCGTCGTGCCGCCGCTTGCTCGAGAAATGGCTTGGACGAATTTCATGACTCGGTCGCCCTCTCGCGTGTAAGTCACGACGCTAGCCGAGTTGGAGCGACCCAAGAAGTGTTCTAGTTTCTTGATCCGGTCAGGTGTTGCGCGGTTACCCGTGGCAGCCTGCAAGTGCAGTTGCAGATCTGCTGGGGGACCGATCAGAACCCTGGCTTTGAGAAAACTCACCGCGATCATCTTCCCGGGAATCTCAATCAGTTCAGTCTCGCCTATAGAACTATGCTTTAGATTTCTTCCACCTGGCCCCAGAAGTAGTTGCCGAAGTGGCGCTTCGTCACGAACCTCAGCAATAAGGGTTGATTGCTCCGTCTCACGCGTCAAACGCACAAAGCTCAGTTCCGGACCGATAAGGTTGAGGAACCTCTCGGGATCCTCGATTCCGTAAGGCGTGAGGGCGGACTTCAGAAGGGAACTAACCAGCATCGCTGACAAAGTATCGAGATGAGACGAGAGTGTTGTTTCAAGCAGCTGCCACGTGGCGACCGGGTTATCGAACCTATAAACCGACACGGAGTGAACCTCGTCGGGCAACCTATCCAAAACTTGAATCGGCGTATTTGTGGGTCGGAAGTGTTGTTGCAGACGAGAGACAAGAGTCGATTGAAGCGAAAACAGATAGTGATCTTCGATCCCTCCCGAAGATACCCGCGAACTCCAGCCGACTCCCGCCAACACCTTCGATGCGCTGGTGCCGATAATTCGATCGAACCGCGCGTCTCCAGGTGCCCTGCCGAAAAGCAGCGGTGCTCCTAATGAGAAAAGTCGCGCGGCATTCGACGAGGAGATGAAACCAAAGGCGAGCGTGTGGGCTGCTGCCAGGTGGCGTCGCATCTGTTGCATCTCTGGGTGACTTTTGAGGCTTGGTCGTTGACCGCGGCGAACCTCCAAACACATCTTCACGGCACGTTCGCTGTTTCCGACAATGACGAGCGTCCCGTCGATGGTGGCGACGATTTGGCGTTCGTTGGTGGGTGCGCTCCAAACTAAAAATTCAGAACCTGCAACATCAGTTCTTTTCAATGTCGGCTGGCGGTATGACTTTTCCGCAAACAGCCTGAGCGCTTCTTCGACCGTCGGTCGTATCCGGCGTTCAGCGGTATGCGTTTCAATCAGGATCGCGGCCTCGGGCTTAATGGTCAGGGTTTCGCCTTGTTCTTTTGCGCCAAGATCAAGCATTACCGTGGCCAACTGAGCACGCGCGAGAATAACAGTTCTCGTGGGGCCGATGCCTGTCCACGAAACAACGCGTGTTAACCAGCGATTGGGAGGTTGGCTCCCACTTGTTCCCAACAGGGGGCTTAACTCCTTCCAGGCGTCAGTACTGGCGATGGCGTCTACAACGTCGAGAAGGCTATTGCATTCAAGGTAAACGAGAGCGTCAGCGGGGGCGTAATTGGCCATATCGCTGCTTTGCGGCCGGTTCCACCACACGCAAGCCGTGACGACTAAAATGACTGTGAAAGCGATAGCTGGGAACCAACGCATGAATTTCATTATTGGGCATCGTAACTTTCCAGCTCCAATACCAGCAAGCGAGGGCACCGTAACAGGGCAAGGCCATGAGCGTTCCCGATTCGTGTGAGGCGGACCAAATCAACTCTCTAGAGCTAAAGCCTAGCAGGCTGCTGAAAAACTCATTTTGGAGTGCGGAGGCAAGCGTAGCGCGACTCCGCTTTGGATTGGCGAGCCTTAAACCCCAAAGAATCCAAAGCGCCGTCGCCGCTTCGCTCT
>CAZVHN010000528.1:0-1779 GCA_964626895.1 uncultured Chloracidobacterium sp.
GGCTTTACGCCAGTCACGAGGAGTTAGACGATGAAAACAGTAAAAACCAAAACCCAAGTCGCACGCTCCCGAAAGTCGGGAACCCAAAAGAGCGCCGGGACCAAAACCAGCGCGCGGCGAAAAGAACAAAAACTTTCGAGCGCAGAGCCGATTACTATCAGGCAGGCGCCGGATCGTCCGGTTGAATCAGAGCCGTTTGATCCTTCGAAGATTGACCCCCTGGCTCCAATCCCGGAGGAGGTACTGAAAGAGTTCGAGGGCATTACTTTCCTCAAGCCGCCCGGCAAGCCGGACAAGGTAGCCAGGGACAGCATCCGGGCGATTAGAGAGTATTTCCGCGAAGAGCGCGCCGCCGCCCGCAAAGCAAAGGCTGCCGAAAGAAGAAAAGCTTCAACTTCGGGTGAGAATGAAGTTTCTTCAGCCCCTCACAAGACTTCTTCGTTGAAGAAGCCCAAAACGAGGCAAGATGTGGCCGGTTGACCCGATCCATGCCCGTATCAAACAATTTCAACAGGAATATCTTTATCAATTGTCCTTTCGACTCGGACTATCTGCCGTTGCTTCGCGCAATGGTTTTCTCGATTCAAGCTTATGGCTTCTTCCCACGGTGCGCGCTGGAAAGTGATGACTCGGGCGAGCTTCGCATATTGAAGATTCTCAGAATTATCAAGGAATGTCGCTTCGGCATTCATGATCTTTCGCGCACTGAAAGCGACCCGATCACGCAACTCCCAAGATTCAATATGCCATTCGAGCTTGGCCTCGATTTTGCCCATCGCTACACCAGTAAAGGCCCTCACCGCACCAAGAGACTGTTGATCCTGGATCGGGAGATATTCCGCTATCAATCCTTCATCTCCGATCTTGCCGGAATAGATATCAAAGCTCATATGAACAGACCGGACAGACTGATCCAGTTGATCAACGACTGGTTGCGCAACCAGTCGGAAATCTTCGGCATTCCGGGCGCCGCTGCAATTATCAAACTCTTCAACAAGTTCGAAATCCAACTCCCCAAGTTTGCTACCCACCGTGGTCACGATCCGAAAGAATTGTCATTCACTGTCCTCACCCAGATTATCGGCGAATGGCTCGAAGCCGGTGTCAAGCAACGATAGACCTAATCCTGGCTCGCCGCCTTCTTCACCCTCACCGCGCAAACTTTGTACTCAGGAATCTTTGAGATCGGGTCTTGCGCGGCGATGGTCAATTGATTCGCGCTCTTCGCGCCCGCCCAGTGATAGGGAATGAAGACCGTGTCGGGGCGAATTGTCGTCACGACCTGTGCTTGCAGCGTCATCTGTCCGCGCCGTGATTCCACCGTCGTCCAATCGCCGTCTTTGATTCCCAATTTCTCGGCCAGTTGCGGGTGCATCTCGATGCGCGGCTCCGGGTATTGCTCGACCAGCGGCCCGATGCGCCGCGTCTGCGTGCCGGACAGGAAGTGGCTGACGACGCGGCCCGTCGTCAGCATGAGCGGATACTCGGCGTCGACGTCTTCGGTCGGCGGCGAGTACGGCGCAACCACGAAGCGCGCCCGGCCAACACGCGCCCGCCATCCACCGTGGCGGACACGCCCTGACCGGCATCCTCGTGAAAATCATCCGGCTTGGTCAGCGCCACATCCGTTTCCTTCGCCAACGCCACCAACGCCTGCGCCGCCGGGTGATTGCTGAACTGCTCCGCGCTCGCCGCCGCGTGCAACAGTTCTGCCGCCGGCACCTTCTCATGCGGTGCCAGCCGCGTGACGCCGAGCTGACCGGTCGTCAACGTGCCGGT
>CAZVHN010000529.1:0-7041 GCA_964626895.1 uncultured Chloracidobacterium sp.
ACTTGAAACCAGGGTTCGGCCTAAAAGTAACGGTAGTGCCCAGTGATTTTCCAATTCAACAACACGCCCTCACTGCGCGCGCCGGCGCCAATGTTGTGAACTATCATGTAGCTCCTCCCCACGTCGGACCATGTATTTACCACGATTCCAATATGCTCGATCCCACTGCTCAGATCCCAGGTGACTATGTCCCCGGGCAAATAGTCATCGCGATCAGTCGTGATCGGTAGAGTCTTGCCCTGTCTATCGAAGTAGGTCATCAAATTCAGGACGCGGCGATGATCGATGTTGGGATCAGCCCGAACGGCGCCCCACTTCTTTGGATAGGCTGACCAGGCGCGACCCATGTCATCATGAATTTCCTTTTGCAGATCGATGCCCGCTTTGCGGAAGGCGCGCACTACGACATCGGAGCAGACACCAGTTTCCAACGGGACATCGCCCCCGGGATAGTCGATGCCAACGTAGGAGGGATCGTAACCGGTCGTAACCCTGGTTTGATCGATTGCGCTTTCGACGAGCTGTTTGAGTTGGGGTGAAATGTTTGCCGCCAACGGCTTCTGAATCGCCGCCGGCGGTGTTGGGGTTTGTAATACCAGCGGCTCGGAGCGCCGTTGACAGTTCGCAGTAATAACCAGGATCAGACAAAGCGCACCGGAGCAGAGTCTATGCTGAGTGATTGGACTATCCATTCGCCTGGCTCTCCAGCCATTCACGTACGTCTTGCCGCATCGCCGGAACAAGCTCGTGACCAGCGTCATAACTCTCAACCATGACCTGGCGGGCACGAAGCCGCAGCCGCTGCGCGTAATCAGCAACGCGTTCGGGCGGATAAAACTGATCGCGTGTGCCGGCAAGATGAAATACCGAGGCCTCAGTTGGTTTGTAGACCTCGCTCGTCTCCCAATCTCCCGGCATACCGCCACAGATGCCAATAACACCGCGCAGGTGGCCAGGATGTGTGCAAACAAAGCGGTAATTTAACGCGCACGATTGCGAGAATCCCAACAGAAAGACCCGCTGCGGATCCACAACACCATCGCTGACCAGCATGTCAGTCAAGTCGACTAACGCTTTGTGGTGTAAGGCGACCGATTCTTCCGGACGGAAGTTTGTAAGCCAGCCGAAGCCAAACCGCAGAGGTCCGCCTGGCTCTTTTGGTTCCTTCAAGTGCTGATGAAATCCTTGCAGCGCCGCGATCGCAAAATTTGCGGGAGCCATTTGTCGCGCCTCCCGCATCATCTGACGCTTGCCGGCTCCGTAGCCATGCAACGCAATCAGCAAAGGAGCAGCCTGGATTTCCGGGAGATTAAGATCGTAATAGAGCTTGATCTCCGTTGTAAGACTGCCTTCAATTTCTCTGCTTTCGTTTGTGGAACTCATCTTCGCTGGTGCCTATGGTTCTGGTTTAGCCGCGGATTCAATTGCGGATGAACGCGGGTATGAACAGCAACAACCAAGCAATTGGAGTAAGGCCTTTTCCACCACCCCAAGCGGGCTGCCCGCTTGGGGACCCCGGCAGATCCGCGTTCAGTCCGCGCAGATTCGCGGCTAAATCGGTCGCTTTACGTTTTTGCCCGTGCCGCGCCGGCGTTACTGCGCGACGCAACACTAGACAGGATCATCAAGATTCACAAGAGGTTTTTCACGAACCATTCCCTTCCGGAAGCACTTAACGTGCTTCGGGACTCAAATGAACCAGTACCGCATCTTAACGTCTCGTTGCATTCGCTTGGAAGGGAAGCTACGATGGTTTTTTCAAGCAGCTAATACCAGTAAAACCAATTCCATGGAGAGGTACTACCAATGAAATTTCCTGGTGGATTCAATATTCAACAGATGATGAAGCAGGCGCAGGCAATGCAGGAGAAGATGTCCAAAGAGATGGAAGAAATGCGCGCTGAGGCTTCGGCAGGCGGTGGCGTGGTCACGGTGCAAATGAAGGGCAACCACGAGATTGTTTCATTGAAAATTGATCCGGAAGCGGTCAAGGAAGGTGACGTGGAGATGCTGCAAGACATGATCGTGGCGGCCCTCAACGAAGCCAACCGCAAAGTCGATGAAGCGATGAAGGGAAAGCTTGGCGGGATGCTGCCACCAGGGCTGGGAGGTCTCTTAGGATGATTGCCGATTGCCGATTGTGTGTTCGAGGCCGCTCGATCAGCCCTGTCCCTGGGCGAAAGCAGGGCAAAAGAATCGCCCGTTGGTAACATGAATCAATCGGCAATTGGCAATTGGAAATTGGCAATGTTAAGGCAATGTTAGAATACGCCGAACCCGTCATTAAACTAATCGATGAATTGAAACGACTGCCCAGCATCGGGCATAAGTCTGCTCAACGTCTGGCGTTTTATATCATGCGAACGCCTGAGGCCGACGTTGAGCGGCTCGTGGCGGCCCTGCGCGAAGTCAAGCAGCGAATTATTCTCTGCTCTATCTGCAATAACCTTACCGAGATCGATCCCTGCCGTTTCTGCGAGTCTACGTCGCGGGACCACTCCGTTATTTGCGTGGTTGAAGAACCTCACAGCCTGGTCGCAGTGGAGAAGACGCGCAGCTTCAAGGGTGTCTATCACGTGCTGCACGGAAGTCTTTCGCCAATGCGTCACATTGGTCCAAACGAACTGCACCTGGCAAATCTGCTGCCGCGCTTCAAGCCGGAGAACAACGGTGGGGTAGAGGTGAGCGAAGTAATTTTGGCAACTAATCCCAACACTGAAGGTGAAGCCACCGCAAACTACATCAGCCGGCTACTGAAGCCTCTGGGCCTGCGGGTAACCCGCATTGCGATGGGAATGCCTGTGGGTGGCGATATGGAATATGTGGACGAAGTGACAATGGATAAGGCGCTGGCCAACCGGCATGAAATCTAACTGCAGCACTGTTGTAGAGAAAGCAGTAAGCACTAGGCAGAAAGCAGGATTAACAAGGTCATCGCTGAGGTGATTCCTTAGGTGCGAAACGATTAGGATTGGCTATCATCCCATCTTACCAACCTCCTCGTATGCGGCTGTCAACCGATCGCGGTTGTCTTGAAACAGACAATCAAGTGCGAAATCGAGCCATACCTGTGTTTCGGTTGCTTCACCGTCGCAATCGGTTAGCTTATTAACCAGCATCCACGTAGCCAACTGCTGGGAGCGCAGGCGTCCCGCCTGCCGACTGGCCCGAGATGTGTGATTGTTGTTCGCGCCTGCGGCGCTCATTTCAGGCGGGACGCCTGCGGTCCCAGCGTTCGATTGACGTCTTTAGTGAGGCTCCTTTTTTGTGAGGTCCTACTTCATTAGAAAGCTGGTGGAGGAGGGAATCGCGAGGAGCTTCTTCCCGAGCTCTCGGGGGAAGATGCCCGCGCTCCAGTATGCTTTCCGTTTTCTGCCTTCTGCCTACTAACTAGTAACATCTAGAATCGAACGTACTCAACCGGGGCGTCCTTCTGGCAATCGCCACATGAGTCGCCATCGTCGTACATGTGAGCGTCGAATTCCACCAACGATTTGATTGGGCAACCTTCGAATTCACTGGGCGCGGAAGTAAAGCGCACGATAGCACCGCAGCCAATCACCTTCGCGCCCAACTCTTTGACGAGCGCGGCAGTCTCTTCAATAGCATGTCCACTGCGAATGATGTCGTCGACTATGATGCAGGGATTAACCTCACCCTGGTTCACATACTGGCGAAACATGCGTTTGCCGTTTGCTTCTTTTTCCGCCCAGTAAATCTGTTCTGCACTCAGCGCGTCACGCACGCCAAAAGCGACCGGAATGCCCCCGGAACTGGGACTGATAATGGCAATCTTTGGCAACTGGCTCGAAATGTCTCGTTCGATCCGAAATTTTCTGCTGAGAGCGACCGCCAGCACGCGCGCCGTGTCGTAGTAACGAAAGGCAAGCGGCATCTGAAAATAATGTGGTGAATGTTTACCGGTGGGATAAACAAAGTGGCCCTCACGAAAAGCGCCGGTGCGCTTCAACATCTGCATTACCGTGTCAGGCGAAGGAATCAGTGAAACCATTTCAATCTCCGTGATGAGTGATAAGTGATAGGTGATGAGTAATATGCGATGACACTTTCAAAAGCTCATCACTTATCACTCACTACTCATCACTGTTTTTGGTTGGCGCACAGCATACATCAATCCGTCCGCTTTACTCCATCATTAAGAGCATCTTTTATCAGTCGCCGCTGGTCTGCGGGTAAACCTTCCGGTAGTGAATCAATCGAGAACCAGGATGCTTTTCGTATTTCGACACTCTGCGGTGAAGCGTCTCCCTGGGGACGGCAACGAAATACGATCTCGATCTGCCTCGGCTTTTTAAAGGCGCGGGTAGTTACCACTTCAACATCCGCAAGTTCAAGTCCCACTTCTTCGCGCAGCTCTCGTCTGACGGCTTCGTCAGGTTGCTCTGCCGCTTCAATGAAGCCACCGGGGAGGCCCCAACCCGTTCCGGGCCGAAAGCGGTGTTTGAGCATCAACACTCTTCCCTGCTCATCCACGACGATGGCCGCCGCGGTAACGGTGAAACGCGCGTGCGTCACCCGCATGGTCATACGGCGGAGCACCCGCGGGAAACGATTCCAGATACTGCTGATCAGATCCTTGAGCATTTTAGCGAGCATAGCACGGGTCATTTTCCATTTCTCATTTGACATTTGTCATTGGTCATCGCCGGATGACGCTTGCACAATTTGATTTAGTTACCTTATTTCATCAGCCTGTTTCCACGACAAGTGTAGAGCTGCGAAAGTACTCGGAAATGGCCAATGAAAAATGACAAATGACAGATGGAAAATGCTCTTCCGCATCTCCCCTTCTCCGTGTCGCCCTTTCTCCGTGTCGCCCTTTCTCCGTGTCCCCCCTTCCCGGGTCTCCCAATTGACGCGCGTTGAATGAACTCTGTAAGATTCGACGCAGCAGGTCATTTCCGTCTGGCTCTGACGAAACCTAACGCAAATCATGTCAGCAAACGTTTCTGAACAAAACGCTACCGAGCAAAACGCCGACGCAGCACACGTGCCCAAGCGCATAACGAACGCGCAGACCGTCTGCAACGAGAAAAACGCGAAAGGCAAACTCTGTAACGGGCATTTGAAGCAATTGCGCACGGCCGGCGAAGCTGCGGAGATTCATCTGCGCGGCGACGACGTGCTTTCAAAATGTCAGACCTGTGGAACACTCTACATAGGTCCCCCGCTGGGCCATGTACGCGATCCGCAAAAACAGAGTCGATTCGTTGAAGCCGAGTTAACTGCGCTGTTGCAAGCGGCAGGCGGCACGATGCCGGCGATAAAGAAAGATGAGCGCGGTGTCTTTGTGATGGTCGAATCGGCGAGTGGTCACACCCCGGCCGTCGCGAAAGCAGCCGCTCAGAAAACCGCAACGGCAGGTCAGCCGCAAACAGCGCCGGCATCCGCGGCCGCCACAGCGAAACCCGCAGCAGCCGCCCCCAGGCCAGCGGCCCATAAAGCCGGAGCAGAGCCCGACCGTAAATTATTCAGAAGATCAAACTACATGGGCGTCGCGGACACAGGTCCGGTACCCGGCGAGACTTTCGAACAGAAAGTTGCGCGTCTTAAGGCCGTGTCTGTTGCGGCCAAACGTCGTGCGGAAGAAGGCGGTGGCGAAGTGCCCCTAATCGCGGAGAAAAGCGCCGCCTCAATTGCGCCCGTGCAGACCAGCGCACCTGCACCCGTGGCAACCGAGGAGCCTTCTGAATCCACACCTTCTGTTGCAGCAGCCCCCGCACCCGCTGCGTCTTCGAACACCGCGCACAAACCGACCGGAAACGCGGATCGAACGTTGATGAGGAGATCGACCTACTGCGGCGTAGTGGATACTGGTCCAGTCGCTGGAGAGAGTTTCGAGCAGAAAGTTGAACGGCTAAGGGCCGTCGCGGCAGCCGCCAAGCAACGATCGGAGCAGGGATAAGGAAACACTTAGCCGCGGATTCACGCGGATGAACGCGAATCAGAGCGAAAACCAAGGCCAGCACAACAACTTCGCTGGGATCCGAAACTGATTTAGCCGCGAATCTTCGCCGGATGAACGCGGGTCTGAAAAGGGGACTAGTCAAATGCCCTGGGTCAGTATCATGATCACCTGACGCTCAGCGATCGCAAGTCTTAGGCATTCGAGTTTTGCCGCCGGCTCTCCGACCTTCCTGAACCGAACCCAACTATCTTCTAACTCTCTCGAACCACTAAACCCTCGCGCGCAACTTTCCAGTCGAGGACTTCCGCTCCCGGCTCCGCAGCCAGGGCACGTTCGACTTCAGCCTTTCGATCTTCCGCGCACAAAAAGGCGATGCAACCCCCGCCACCTGCGCCACAAACCTTGGCTGCTTCCGCGCCACTCGCTAGCGCCTTTTCTACCAGAGTTTCCATCTGGTGAGTCGTTATCCCCGGAGCCAGCCGTTTCCGATTTGGATAAGCGGCGCGCATCGTTGAGCGTACACGCTGCCAGTCGTCGGCCAACAGGGCTGCGCGCATCGCCAGAGCGGAATCACGGATGCCTTCGAAGAGTTGGAAGAGCTCTGGGTCACCGTCGATATGTCTTTTTACAATCTCCCAGTTGTTCGTCCCCGACAGACGCGGCTCGCCCGTGTAACAAATCACGATCCGCCTTTCAAGTTTCGATTCGTCAACATTAAGCGCCTCACGCTCGATTCCGTCTGCCCTAAAATGGATACAGGAAGTGGAACCATAAAACGCCGGATAGTAGTCCTGGAAACCAGCGGGGACGCGAATCACTGTGGTCTCGATATTAGCAACTAGCGCGATGAATTTCCGCTCGTCGTAGCGATCTCCTGCGAGACGATTGAGGGCGCCAATGCAAGCGATGGCCAGCGCGGAAGATCCGCCCAGCCCCGCTCCCGCCGGTGCTTCACTAGTGGTCGTGAGGTGGATGCCGGTTTTTGGCTTGAAGAAATGAACTAACTTCGAGACCAGTTCGAGTCGTTCTTCCCGCGCCAGGTCGTCGAGGGCCGAGAGCCGGGTCTCAAAAGCCACCTTCCGATCGCGAGATTCAAGAATGACGCGATCGTC
>CAZVHN010000530.1:0-2245 GCA_964626895.1 uncultured Chloracidobacterium sp.
CCTCGTGGACAGAGATGGGCACGCTGAGGTAGAATCGGAGTTCATCGACGCGGAGATGCTCATCGTTGAAATGGTCATGATGCAACTGCGGCTTAACGAAGGCCTCTCCATCGCCGCATTCCGAGAGCGAATCGGTCTCGACCCCCGCGATTACTTCGGCGACGCCCACACGCGCCTTATGGACCTTGGCCTCGTCGCCGTGTCCGATACGCACATCGCCTTGACGCGTTCAGGTCGCCTTGTCGCCAACACCGTCATCGCCGACCTTGCCGCCTCTTCTGAAATCCCAAATCTGAAATCCTCCAGGGATTTCACCTTGCCCATTCTTTAGCCCTGCGACCTTTCTGATATCTCAAATCTGGGTAACTCTTTAGCCGAATGCAGCATATTGCGAATAAAGCTGCGGTCGTTTTGAGCCTGATCGATCGTTGTCGGGGAAGCCCGGACTTGCGGAAGTTTTTCCAACAGGAATTCGGCGGCACCCTGGTCAGCGATTTCTGGGGGGCCTACAACGCGGCGGTCTGTTCCAAGCGGTCCGCCGATTGATCAAGCGATGGCGGCGACTCAAGGCGATTGGTTCACTTTTCTGGACGAGCCGGGCGTGCCCTTCGACAATCCCGGCGCGCCGGGACCGAACGCACCATTCGCCCCGCGGTGATCATCCGCAAGAATAGTCAGGGCAAGCGCAACCAACGCGGCACCGAAACGCAGGCCATTTTGATGAGTGTGTACCGAACGCTGAAGCAACGCGGACATCCTCCGCTCGAAACGATCACGCACGCCATCAAAACCTACTTGACCACCGGCCATTTGCCGCCGTTACCGCCGTTCATGGCAAGCAGCGGCGTCATTTAGGCTTTGCCTTGGCCTGCCAGACGATTCCTTCGCGGCTCAGGACATGCTTGGCGTCCTGGATGTTGGGGTCGACGGGGTCGTGCTCCAACGCCGGGCAGATGTACGCCACGATGCTGGCTCACATCGCCGCCAACGAGGTCGCCAACCGACCCGGACGAATCGAACCCCGCGTCCTCAAACGACCGAGACACCGCTACCCGCTCATGCAACGCCCCCGCGATGAGCTGCGTGCGGAACTAGGAAAAACGTAACCGCATGGCACAACAATGGTTGGCAACGGCAGTGCCATTCGTGACTGTCCTTAATTACCCCGGATTCGCAACCCATTGCAGACGCAGAAGTTACGAACAAAGCGGGCGACCGGATTCGAACCGGCGACGTCCAGCTTGGGAAAACGACATTCTGCTTGTAAGGCACGGTGCCACAAGCACTTATGGTCGTTTTTTGAGCCGAAAACGAGGGTTGCAAGTGGATAGTTGGTCACTGATACACTGAGAAACAAGTCACTACCAGGTGGCGACTGACCAATTCAGTGACCAACTCGACCCGCGAACAATGGCTGAACTCGCAGGCGACGAGAAGCGAAGTCGCTGAGGCCAACTTCTGCCGTTCGAGCGAACTAAAGGTGACGCGGCGCGCGAGACGCGCGGATCAGGAGTGTCAAGTCATCTGGCGTCGGCGCGTATCCAGCCTAACTGGGGGAACTCTCCTGCATCCCGCATCAGGTTAGCCGATCGGATCCAGCGCCGCGAGTAGCACGCCTACCTCGCTGCGCCCGCGGCTGAGAGCCTTCGGCTCTCTCGTGCCCCTCCATTGTTTGGAAGCCGCACCAATGGTCCGCAAGCGGGTTCTCTACGCAAAGCTCTTTTCCGTCTCCGCATAAGGAGCTTGTGCAAACCGCACTTCCATGTTCCGAAGTGCTTCTTTGCCACGGATCGTCAAGTCCGTCATGAAGAGAAACTGCTCACGGCTTTCCTTGACATATGCCTTCAGGCGGTAATGTGTGCCCCAGGGCTTTTCAAGAGCAATGACCACGACCGATGTTTCCGGCTTGCGCACCGAGCTCGAATTAGCCACCTCTGCCAAGCGGCGGCGGACCGCGGCGGCGTCATGATCGGGATGCAGATAGAAATTTGCGACGCACAGCAAGCTGCGATTGCCGCTCGTCGCATTGTGAACGCTTGTGGACCAGAGTCGAGAATGCGGAACGATGACCTCCGTGTCATCCGGCGTCACGAGATGCACGGCCCGCGCGTTGATGGATTTCACCTCGCCGTAAGCGCCGTCCACCTCGATCCAATCACCCGGTTGATAGGTGTTCTCCAGCACGACTACCAGTCCGGCGACCAGGCAGCGCCTTCCGGGCCGATAAGTCGCGCCGCCCCTTCCC
>CAZVHN010000531.1:0-2048 GCA_964626895.1 uncultured Chloracidobacterium sp.
GCGCTACGCTTGCCTCCGCACTCCAAAAATGAGTTTTTCAGCAGCCTGCTAGAATTCTTTTCGGTGGATTAAACAATGCCGGCCGTTGTATAATCTCGGCAACGCTTTGCTCCCAGCGGAGCGGTCCTTCAACTAAACCTACCTCTGGTTTTCTGTGTGTTGCCGAATATGTCTTCTCATAAATCCGCATTTATCCCCGTAGGTCTGGCTCTGCTGGCCGCGATTGCAGCTCTCGCCTTGTTTCGGGGGGGTGGCTTTCCAACCTGGCTCAAGTACGCGTTTGTGGCAGCTTTGCTGGCCGCCGTGGCCGTACAGACTCACCGGCTCTGGAGCAAGAATTTGAGGCTCACAGAGAAGCTAATAGAGTCATCAACCAAATTGAGTTCCTTCAGTGTCGACGAAGCGAGGTCCAGACTCGAGAGCGGACTGAAGCTCTTGGACACAGTGCTCTCGCTGAAGGAAGCCGTTCTCTTTCAACGCGAAGGCAATGGGAACCTGGTTTCCGCAGCCCGGCTTCGCGCGTCTACCAGTACCTCACTCGAGACAAGTCGAAACTCCACTTGGCGTGCAGGCATCAACCTTTGTGAGCGGGCAATAAAAGCGGGCGAGATAATCACCCAGAAACTCGAGAACTGTGAGTTCTCCACCTGCATTGCCCTGCCTCTACGCCACGAGAATCGCGCGGTCGGCGCACTGCTGATTCGACTCAACAATGAATTCGACGATGACGATCGAGCGCTGCTCACAGCCGTCGGTGCACAACTGGCGCGGAGTCTCCAACGAGAAGAGGCGTGCAGGTCAGCGGCCCGTCATAGTCGCATCTCCTTTCTATCTGCACGGGCAGGCGACAGGAGACTCGAACTACTGGATGTGCTCAATGGTCTCCTGTCAGAGCAAAGGTCTGGATTGAGCGCGCTGTCCGAGATCTCTGAGGGAATAGCAATCGCCTATCTTGACGGCACAATCCCTTACATTAATCCCGCCCTCCTGCGATTCGCTCACCTAACGGAGGAACAAGCACGCGATCTCGACCTCTTTGATCTCCTGGATGCATTGCGCACTAGTGTATTCCACGAGCCGGCGATTGCTGTGCGACGGGTGTTACAGACCGCGGAGGCTTACGAACGAGAGTTGCAGTTCCCCGACCGAAACGGAACTTTCGGGCTGCGGATATCGCTGGTCTTCGATCATAGCGACCAGGAGTCCCACCAACCTCTCTGCCTTGCCGTTAGCGTCAGAGACATAACGCGACTCAAAGAACACGAACAGTTGAAGAGTGACATGATCTCGCTAATGTCTCACGAACTGAGAACGCCGATCACAAGTATCAATGGTTTCTCCGAACTTCTCATTGCGGACGATCAACTTCCGGAACAGGCCAAAGAGTTTGTGACCATTATCGCCAATGAGTCCCAACGGCTCTCGCGAATGATCAATAGTTTTCTCGCCGTCACCCAGTTGGAGCGAAAGGACAAGCAGGAAGTTTTGAAGATTCCTCTGCGGCTTGACCATCTTGTGCGTGAAACGGTGGTGAATCTGCAGCCGATAGCGAAGAAGAAGCGAATTCGTCTAGTGGAGCAGCCCAGTCAACGAGTACCTCCAGTGGCAGCCGACAAGAGCCTTATCTCGCAGGCTGTGAGCAACCTGGTAAGCAATGCCATTAAATACAGTCCCGAACGTACGACCATTACAGTATCGACCGCCCTTGAAGCGGAGGCGGTACGGGTTTCGGTTGAAGACCGTGGTTTTGGCATTCCGCCTGAAGCAGTGGATCGCGTGTGGGAGAAGTTTTACCGAGTGGTCCGTGAAGGGCAAGAGAAGGACGAAGAGTCTACCGGGCTAGGTCTATCTTTCGTTCGCGAAGTTGTTGAACAGCACGGCGGCTCCGTGGATTTGGAGTCGGACGTAGGCCGAGGCTCCAAATTCAGTTTCACCTTGCCGCGACTATGATTGCTGCTAACCCTCGGACTTATTTATCGTTCCTCTACAAGAAGGTGCACCACAAGTACACCTTTTATCATTTGAGTGGAGCGTCGACTCGTAGTCGA
>CAZVHN010000532.1:0-1798 GCA_964626895.1 uncultured Chloracidobacterium sp.
GACGCTAGGGCGCTGTGTCCAAAGTTCTCGTAAAAATTAACAAGGCTCTTGCGTCATAGTCCTGTAGGGACCTGATGTTTATAGACCGGCAGCACCCCAACGAAATTTCAAAGCTCCGAAGGAGCGAAATATAGCGCTTGCGGCACATTTCGGCAGGAACATTTCGCTCCTCTGGAGCTGGTGCCATCTTCGGGCCCAAAGGTCTATAAACATTTCGTCCCCACGGGACTGGGTTGTGTGTTAACAAAATCTCCCGGGTTGTTTGCCCTAATTTGCTTTTCCGGGTCAAATACGATTCACGAAACCAAACGAAACTACACTAACAAGAATTTCGTGTTGCTTCGTGTCGTTTCGTGGATCGTTATCCCCGAGGGGGGTAGTAGGTCATTTACGATGTTGATCAGAGGTTGAGTTATTCCGTCTCATCTATAGCGAGAGGCACAGACTCGTGGAGATGCTGTCGCAAGCATTCCTCGTGCGCCCAAAGGTTCTGAGAGCCATCAGGGTCAAGCGGGATAATTAGTGAGATTGGATCGTGATTAACAGGCTGGATCGAATTACCGCAGAAGCAACATTGAACAACTGAGGCATCCATGCTGCCTAGTCTAACAGAGCAAGGGGCGGCCACGGAGTGCCGCCCCTACAACTTCTTCCAGCTTTAATCAGCAGCCGCACCGCGAGCGTCGGCCGGACTCCAGGGAGGCAAGCTCTTACGCGCAGACTTCTCACTCTTCAGACCCAGCGCCCAGTCGGCTTGCATTAATGTGTGTATGTCGCGGGTCCCTTCGTAAATGATCGCGGCTTTGCAGTTGCGCAAGTAACGTTCGACGGGGTAGTCGTTGGAATAACCGTTGGCCCCGTGGACCTCGATGGCCATGGAAGCCGCTTTTTCGCTCCTCACAGTGGCCTGCCACTTGGCCAGACTGGTAGCGCGAGCGTTTGCTTGCCCCGTGTTCTTTAGATAGCCGGCGCGTAACCAAAGCAGATGGGACATCTGGTAATCCGCCTCCATCTCCGCAATTTTCTGTTTGACCAATTGGTGGTTTGCGATCTTCGTGCCGAAGGTTTCGCGCTGAAGGGCGTAAGAGACCGAAGCATCACGCGACGCGCGGATGACGCCGGTCGCTCCCGCAGCGACAGTGTAGCGACCCTGCTCGAGGGCAAACATCGCGATCTTGAATCCCTCGCCCTCTTCCCCGACCAGGTTTTCCTTCGGGACACGCACGTCCTGCAATGAAAAATATCCGGTATTGCCGGCGCGGATGCCAAGTTTGCCGTGAATCGTTCCCGATGAGAATCCCTTCATGCTACGTTCGACAATGAAGCAGGACATACCACTGTGATCGCGTTGCCGCCGCTTCTCTTCGTCAGTCCAGCAGAAGAAGAGAAAGTTGTCGGCGACGTCAGCGAGGCTGATCCACATTTTCTCGCCGTTAAGAACGTACTCGTCCCCGTCGCGCCGCGCAGTTGAGCGCGAGCCCACCACGTCCGAACCTGCGCCTGGTTCAGTTAAACCGTAAGTCGCCAACTTTTCCCCTTTGGCTTGCGGAACCAGATACTTGCGCTTCTGATCCTCCGTGCCCCAGGCGTAAAGCGTCAGTGAATTGAGTCCTGTGTGCACCGACATCACTACACGCAGAAAAGTGTCAACGGCTTCCAGCTCTTCGCAGACGAGACCGAGCGAAATGTAATCGAAGCCGGCGCCGCCGTACTCCTCTGGGACGCACACGCCGAGCAAATTTAGCTCGCCCATCTTCTTCATCACCTCAGGATGAAATTCCTGCTTCTCGTCCCATTC
>CAZVHN010000533.1:0-2689 GCA_964626895.1 uncultured Chloracidobacterium sp.
CCATCAGTCTGCTGCCATCACCGAAACCACTAACTAACAACGGAGGCTAACTGTGATCTAATTACGAACGAATCACGCGCAAGGGGGTTAATTCTAAATGCGCGAAAAGGGGTCAATTGATAAGCCTAAAAGCGAACTCGCCCAGGCGACACGGCAAGCCTACCCCGCGGAGGAGTCTGTCGGAAAAATCAAAAATCGCAAAAAACGAGGAATGCTGGATTCAACTTGAAGTGCAACAGTGTAACTCCAGCTGACCAATGCGTTTGTCAGCTTCAGATCGCCGAGTTGCACTTCCAACTTGAATCCGCGAATCAAAAATGATTCGGCGCAATCGAAAAACTCGTTAGAGGGCAAATGTGGGCCAAGATTTTTTCAGCGAAATCTTTGAACCGATTTTTCCGACAGACTCCGGAGCGGTGGTTAACCGCATGTGGACAAATTGAAGTGGTGTTCAACGGTGAGCTCCGACCTTTACACGACTCGTTGGCTACGAAGGGTCCCAACTAAATAGCGATGTGCTGTGTAGTTAGGGCAGTGCGATTATTCTCTGGCTTCTTTTTGCTTAAGGATTCGGACTAATTCTCCATTTTGGAATCCGTAAGCAACCGCGAGGGGCGTTTCGCCTTTGTCATCTCGTGCGTTTACCTCTGCCCCAGCATCTATTAGTAGTTGTGCGATTTCTGGCGTGTTTTCGTATGCTGCCCAAATCAAGGCGGTTCTACCCGACTTACTCCGTGCATTTACGTCGGCACCATATCTCAAGAGTAGTCTCACAGTCGCACTTGAGCCTGACTGAATCGCCACCATCAGGGCTGAATCACCGTTGTCCAGTCGAGCGTTTGGACTTGCGCCTCGAGCCAGAGCATATTCCGCAATCTTCGTCCCCCCCCCCGCCGTAGCATCAAGCAAGGCCTGGTTGATTTCACCTTGGTCGGTGCCCTTCGCCAATAGGATTCGCAAAATAATTGGATGCTCATAACGAGCCGCATTGTAGATAAGCCGCTCCCGTTCCCATGTGGCCAGGACCCACATAGGCAGGGCCAAGCACAGGAAAACGATAATGGTGATTAACGGTATTGACCGTTTTGCCTTTGCGGCACTTTGAGCAAGAGTCCAATAGATACAAAGGAACAACAACCAGCCGATCATGTACACATAAAGGGCAACGTACACACGAAGAGCATCGCCGATGACCCGGCCAAAAACAGCCGGGATCACGAGCCAACCCGCAACGAAAACGAGAACGTTACGGTACTTAAAACCCAACTGCTGAAGCTTGACCCGATGGCTAGTCATAAACTCGACGCAGATCCATTACTGAGTGGTAATTACTTTTCCAAATAGGCGCTGTCCAAGGCTCCCTTTTGTATTGGCGCGCATCACGCTGAATGAGATATAGCGTCTCACGTGGAAGCGAAATTCCGACCTGAGTATTATTCAGACGCACACCTGCGTAACTGATCGCCTCTGCCACGATGTCCGCGCAGTTGCGTCCGTTATTCCACTCTCCAGGGTTCTTCTGTATAAACGCCCAATAGCTCTTGACGCTAGCGGCATCCAGGTTCCCAATTTTTAGGCGCAAATCGGCTTCGCGTCCATAGGATTTCTTATCACTCTCATAAGAGGGCCTAAAATCAACCTCAGAGGGAATATCCAGCAGTGTCCCAGCTGCCCCCGTACCTCCAAGCGGCCATGCAGAAACGTAAACGCCGTTGCTAAACTCCACCGAAAGATGACCCACTGGACCCTTACCCTTGTTAGCTCCCTCCCCAGGTGCCCAGAAATTCACAGTGGCACTCACAGTGTTCTGCGGAAGGGCGGCAAAGAAGCTGACAATTGAATTCCAAGTCCTGATATATCCCTGGATTGGAATCTCCGGTGACTTTTCTATTCCACCGGCGGTGAAAGCGCCGCCGCTTCCTTGGGGGCCGTTGGTATCCGAGTTCTGGCAGAACTGCCCGCAAGCGCTAGTCGCGTTCATCGAGAGCATCCCCGATGGGTCCGTAAAAGTGTAGGGGGAGTTCAGCGCGTAGGTGTAGCGGTTAAACGTCTGCGGGTCGCCGGTGCTGGCGATGCCGGCAGCGGGTCAACCGACGTGAAGCGCCCCTGTTGACTGCTGAAGTATCTGGCTTGCGCGTAGTCGAGTTGCGTCTCGCCGTCTCGCTCGTAGGAGGTGAACTTCTGGCGGATGGTGTCGCCGGTGGGTGGCAGCGTGATTTGCAGTCGTTGTCCTGTTTCGCTCACGACTGCGGGCAAGTTAGGATCAGCAACGCCCCACTTCGCTGTATCGAGCGAGTTGTCGTTGAAGTCGTCGCTGAAGGTTGGCACAGGTGACCCGGTAGTAACATCAACAGTGATCAGCAACTGTCCATTGCGATAACAATCTCTTTCTGCGGCGATGTCACCGGCCAGGCCCACCGTGAAGAAAAACAACCGGCTGGCCATTTTGATTTCCACACTGCTCGTAGTACAGCTCGTGAATATCCGAAACCTTCAATCGACCAGTATCAAAAGGTTCAATCGGCGGATAAAGTGTTTTCATGATCAGCATGATAACAAACAGTTAAGCATCAACTGCTACTATGCTGGTGTTTATCCGCCTAAGTTCCCCTTGAGATTGTAGGATTGCTTGTTAGGAGGGATCTCCGCATTTCTTTTTGAACGGTACTAATTTCCAGACACGACTCTA
>CAZVHN010000534.1:0-5758 GCA_964626895.1 uncultured Chloracidobacterium sp.
GAACTGATTCTTGGTGCGCGAGCCCGGCTTGGGCTGAAGCCTCGTTTGAGACTTGCGCAACTCGGGACGCCCGGTAATCCTGCGACGCTTGCCCTGGGGAGGTTGGCGGAGCCTGGCTGGCCTGGAGGGTCGGCCACATCCTTTGATAGCTGACCAGCAGCATCAGGCCAATGACAAGACCGGCCACAGTTGCCGCTGACAGGGTCTTCAGGTTCAGCTTCCGCTGGTGCACGGCTGCGGTCAGCGAGAGCTTCCCAGCCTTCTGTTCCGGGGGGTCAGTCACACCCACATCTGTGCAGAAGTCGTCCGCGATGAGCGGAGTCTGGTCGAGATCGCACTGCTGATCCGAGTCGAGATAAAGGAAACTGCATTGTGGACAATGTTTCATATCGAAACCCAGCCTTAGCCATTATGCCCTATTTCAACACCCGAGTGTGGAGTGTTGATTTTGGCGAGAATTAACCTCGATTTAACCGAATAAAAGAGGGTTTACGGAGCCGAAGGGCTATCGCAATAGTCATTCCGCACGGGTTGCGGCAAAGCCGCCCAACGCCGACCTCTCCAGTAAATGTCTTGCCTGTGGGAGTCACTCCCAGCTAGTATGAATCCAGCCTCACTTAGCCGAGTACCCGACCCCATCACAAGCTCTTGCCCAAGAGTAGGTGTCTACCCATTTAGAGGGAGGAGTTTGTATGAGAATCAGCAAGATAAACATTGACTGGTCGACGATAGAGGTGTCGCCTGTCGATTGCCGGAAGGCGGGTGCCAGGTGCCGCGTGGCGGGTACGGGACAGGCGGCTGCATCTGTTGGCTTAGGTCTTCTGTGTTTGGGTCTACTGTGCTTGAGTAGCGCGTACGGACAGGAAATTCAGGGACAGGAAATTCAGTCGCCGGAAAAAGCTCACGCGCCGGTCTGCCCGGATCCGCCGCCGCAAACCTCTGGCTCGCATGGATTCCGACGGGTCGGAGAGACAATTGATATCCGCATCAGCGTCGCTGATTGTGAGCCGATTGCTTTCGTCCTGCGTTGGTCTAACGGGCGCAGCAACGGCAGCAGCCTCGTTGTCACTTTCCTGGATAGCATGAATCAACCAATCCACTCGCGAGCGCTCTCGGGTTTTCTGACCGGCACCTTCGAGTTTCCCTTCGCGTCCCTCGATTCGCAGCCGTGGTTTGCCCGTGGATCAATGGTCGCGGTGCCCTCAACCATCGTCATCCAGGCACTCCCACCCTTTGCCCCACCGGCAAATATCTCCTACACGCTTACTCGAAAAGCCGCGCGAGTACGACCAAGAGCTCGAGCGGAAGTTCAGCCGGTGGCTTTGTCGAAACCCCAACCTGTCTTCTCCAGAGCTCCTGTACTTGACGATCAAGTAGCGATGAAGCTGCGAACTGCAGAAGGTCGACTACTCTCGCAAGGCCAGGGTTCATTGGCATCCGGCACGGCAGAGTTAATAACGTACAAGTTGGAGGAAGTAGCGTTGCCCGAGCCAAGAGATATGGAGATTCATGGCCGACGTGAGAACGTGGAGGTTGCCTATCGCCTCACGCTTGCAGGAGGGGAATTGCGAAGTTCCCAACGGGTCGGCACAGTGCGGCCGCTTTCTCTTTCCAAAGTTGGATTGATTTGGCTCGATGACGCGGCGCTTCCCGCGTTCTCGACTGGCTCGGAGGAAATCAGCACTCTGATATATGACCGTTCAGTCTTGAGAGATGGCGCGGAAATAGCTGTGTCTGGCGCTTACGGCGGCGACATTTATTTGTTGGCGGAGCGGCTTAAATATCAGTCCAATGTCCAAAGTCCAGCGTCCAGCGTCAAAACCAACTACGAGTCCAATGCTCAGGCTTCAACGTCCAATGTCCAATCGAGTAAAGATGGGGAAGAGGGGAGCGAGGTAGTGGGCATCAGGAGTGCAGTGAGAGTAATAGGTGCCACGCGGATGCCGCTGGTCCAGATTGAGTTGAGAACAAACCGGCCGTTCCCACCCAGGGATAGTGCGCTGCAGTTGCAAATTGGGAAGCGGTTCTTTCTCAATGAGCTGACAGGTGACCATACTGGTCGTACGCTAACGCTAACCCTCACTCAGCAGATGTTTGCGGAACTCAAGCAAGGCGCAGAAATTATCGCATTCTTTAATAAGCCCGATCGCAGCGGTTTCGCAGGACGAGACGTCTGGCATTTTGGCAGACTGGATAAGGGCAGGAAGCGGTAGGCTGGGGGCGCGGGGAAGGCGAGAAGGGGAGAAGAAGACGGGGAGACGCGAAGGGGGCGTGAAGTAGTGACTGTTGAAAACCAAAGGGGCCGACGGTAATTCGGAGGTCAGGAAGGCGCAAGCGCAGCACGCTGCCGGTCAAAGATGCTCGAGCACTCAACTCTAGACTGCTATTTCAAGCCCAGGAAACTTGCAGGTTGGGAAGGTGGGCAAAGCGCAGCGCGCCCCCGCTCCAGCGTAGCGTCTTTCGCCGACTAGAAAAACCGCATACTTCTTATGCAGACTCGGTCCAGTGCAGTCCTGAAGAAAAATAGAGTTTGTCCCGCTACGCTGGAGCGGGGGCGCGCTACGCTTTGCCCACCTTCCCAACCTGCAAATTCTCTGAGCTTCAATTCTTCATTCAAAGTTGAGTGGGTTTGTATCTGGAGCCGGGGCGCCGTTTGCCACCTTTACTGACCTGCAAATTACCGCAAGCCCCTTTAGGGTTTTCACGTCCGGTTCAACTCGGAAAAATCCCAGGCTCCGCGACGGGCTCGACGCCGGCGAGACGTTCACGCTGCTGGCGCTCTTCCCACTCTCGATTGAAGTTCTCAGTGAATTCTTCCCATTCCCGCCGCCGGGCTTCCCACTCCTCGCGCGTGCGCAGTTCGGAGAAGGCGAAGTCATCGTCCATGTGCGAGCCGTCGAGATGCCAGAAACCTACTTCCATTCCTAATTCCGCGTCGTTGGCCATCATCTGACAAACAGGGCAATCGTCATCGATCACCATGTCATGGCCGCGCATAGCGATCGGCAACCGGATCCGTTCATTTTCTATTAGGAGCGCCGGAATCCTCCCGTCGTAATCCTCCTGAGGTTGTTCGAGCCACTCAGTTTTGAGTTTTTCGAGTCGCGCGATCTCCGGTTCCAGTGCCGGCGACTCGTCTGAGCGACGAGCGTCACTCAACGAACCAGGCGGCACCCTCCCGGAGTCGCTGTTACTAGTCGGCAGGAGATCAGCGTCAACAACTCTCCCCGTCTCCCCTTCGCCGATTCGCCCCCTCTCTTTGTTCGGCGCACTCCAAAGCAGGTGACGAACGAGATCGTAGTAGATGACCCACTCGTGAGTACCGAAGCCGGCGAAACGATACGCGAAAGAATCAGTGGCGAGGCACGGCGGTCCCTCGCCTTGCATACTCCACTGCATCGAACGCGTGTGCAGGTCGTAGTCGACGAAGTCCTGCCTGTCGAGTAGCACGTCCCTGGGCGACTGGCTGCGTAGGTCATCGCGCGGGGTCATTAGCCAACGCGCGTGCAGTAGGGAGATCTGCTGACGCAATGTGTCATCTTGATCTGGATTGTCGGACTGCTGGTTTTCGACTTCGCGAATGGACGTTGCACTCGAGTTGTCACCGACTGAAGTCTGTGCCACTGGCTGGTGGCTTCCGAGAGCGTTCGCAACTGCCGGCGAGCAGCCTGCGGTCCGGGCAAGAGCAGGCTCACCAGCGTGAGCGGTTACAGATCTTTCGACTTCTACGCTTGCATCGCAGTCACCAGCCGCGGCGGTTTGGTGATTCAGCGACCAGCTTTCGCGCACGATGAACTCCAGCAACGGTCGGCCGTACAGAATGGCGCGCGCGTCGAGAGGCGGCGTGGAAAGTCGTTCCAAACGACGCGGATCTCGCAATCCCTCGTACTGGTCAATAGAGTCGAGAAACAGCCAATCGTCTGGGAGGCGATAGAAGATCGAGGTGTCGGTAGCGCATACGCCATCGTGATAGCGCACTTCACCCTGCGGTCCGGGTTGGGAGTAGGTCGATTCAGAAGCGGCGATGCGCGCGGCGAGGTCGATGATAACGATTCCGGCATCCCAGGACTCTTTGTCTATCTCCGGGCCCTTACGAAACCACCCGAATGGACTGATATCACCGTCCGGTTTGTGGTAGCGGGCTAGCGCTGCTTCAAGCTCGGTGATTGTTTCCGGTTCCGCAGACAGTGCTGCGATACACGCGTCGGCCACTGAACCGTGGATTGTTCCACTGATTGTGTGCTGGGCATCTGTGAGGTTGAGTTTGATTTCGCTCATTGTGAGGTCCTCCGTAGGTTAGAGTCGGTTGTTGAATAGTAGTACCGAGTACTGAGTGCCGAGTACTGAGTACTGAGTGCCGAGTACTGAGTACTGAGTGTTAAGTGTTGATGTTCTTCACCGTCGCGGTCCGGAAGACTGGTAAATCGATTTCTTGCTACCGAAGTGAGGTAGTAGGCAGGAGTGTCTTTCGAGATGCGAAACATGAGGTGCATCCTTTCTCGTGAGGTTTGAAAAGCTGAGAGGGAGGATAATCCTTCCCTCATAAAAAAGCGAGGCGTAGCCTCGCATTATTTAAACCAAGCGCACGGAAAGCCGGAGGCATTCCGCAAGGGAGGCGGCGGAGCCGCAACGACGACAGGGAGACGCGGAGACACGGAGACAAGGGGACGGGAAGACGCGGAGGCAGGAGGCAGCTGGCACCCGGCACCTGACACCTGGCACCCTTCACCTGACACCCGGCACCTGACACCTGGCACCTGACACCTGGCACCCGACACTTGACACCTGGCACCCGACACACACACCCGACACCCGGTACCTAGAACTTGAATGGCTTCTTCAGTATCTTACCCGTCTTCTTCAAGAAGCCGCCAATTCCTGATTCCTTCTTATGATTCGCCTTCGTGGGTTGGGGTCTCGTCGTTTCCCGCCTCTGGGCGGTTGAACGGAAGCGTGGTGTGGACCTCGCAACTGGAGATGCAATGGTGGGTCTCACTCCGGTCTTTTCCAATCGCGGTGAGCGGCTTGGAGACGGCGTGGGGCTGACAGCGGGCGTGGCAGGAGTGTGATCAGGTGTGGACTGCGGTGCGCGAATGACGTTTGTTGAGGGAGCCTTAGTGTTCTGCGGCGCGTATTCGCTGGTGAATCCGGAATAGCCTACAAATAGAACGGTTCCTATGAGCACCGCTGCACCGGCCAAGAGTGCTGGACGCCCCGACCCTGACTTCGCTGGTCGAGCGGGCAGTCTGTCTGCTGCCTTGGCTGCGATTACCTGGAGGGCCTGAAGCGTTGGCTCATAGACGAGTTCGTTCCCGTCCATGTCGCAGAGATGCTGATCGTCCTCATAAATGAAATCACACTGTGAGCAACGTTTCATCGCGAGCCTCCTCCTGGTCAGAGTTGTAAACAGGGGCCGCGGATGGATGTCGCTGGGGACGCCTTCGTGAGAATCCGCAGATCCGAGATTACACATATTAGACAGAACCTTCAACGAGTTTTCAAATCCATCGCGAATTGAAGGGTTTTTGAGCGTATACGCTAGCCTGCGAGGCGGGCGTCAGGAGCATTTAGAGCCCGCGATGTCATTGCCGATCGCCAATTGCTGATTGCCGATTGGAAGAAACTGCCCGGTTCCCTATCTCCGTAAGGCAAGGGTCCCACCGGAACCTTTCCCGTGAGACCGACAAACTTCAGAGGCCAAAGACCAATTACCGAAGACCGCTCTTCAAATCGGCAATTGGAAATCGGCAATCGGCAA
>CAZVHN010000535.1:0-2316 GCA_964626895.1 uncultured Chloracidobacterium sp.
CAGAGTCCGTGAAACGGACGGCTGAAGAAAGAGCTTCAATATGAATTGACCCTATCAACCATCAGTCGTCCGCCTCGGCGGACTGGAAGTCATTTATCAACGACCCCAGCACTTAAGTGCTGGGCTACTATCAGTCGTCCGAAGCGGACTAAGAAAGCCGGGGGCAAGCCACCCTCCCTAACCTGAAAATCAACTGGGCTTGACCCACGCCTTTAGGATTGTGTTTTATCGTGCGGCATGAGAAGAGGAAATGGACTTCACTGAACTAATAGATCTGGCAACAGAAAGATTGGGTGGTGCGGTGCTCCTCGCCAATGACGAGTTTTTTGCGCCCAAAGAGAATCTGCTCAAGCCCAATGCGCCAATATTTATCGAGGGCAAATATACCGATCTCGGCAAATGGATGGACGGATGGGAAACCCGCCGCCGTCGCACTCCGGGCTATGATTGGTGCATCATTCGACTGGGATTGCCCGGCATCATCCGCGGAGTCATTGTCGACACGGCCCACTTCCGTGGGAATTATCCTGAGCAATGTTCGCTCGAGGGATGCACGATCGATGGTCAACCAACCGTGGAGCAACTTGCCAGTGAAGAAACTGAATGGACCGCGATTCTGCCGCTGTCTGATCTTGTAGGCAATTCGCCAAATCTCTTTGAGATCGGGAAGCACAACAGGTTCACGCATCTGCGTTTTAAGATCTATCCGGACGGCGGCGTCGCGAGATTGAGAGTCTATGGCGAGGTCGTGCCCGATTGGGACAGAGCCAAGCGCAGTGGCAGCGAGATGGATCTGGCGGCAGTCGAGAACGGCGGCCGGGCGCTTTCTTGCAGCGACATGTTTTTTGGCAACAGACACAACTTGATTATGCCCGGACGCGCCGTGAACATGAGTGATGGCTGGGAGACGAAGCGCCGCCGTGGTCCCGGTCACGACTGGGTAACAATCAAGCTCGGCATGCCTGGAAGAATTCGTTGCGTCGAGGTTGACACGTCCTACTTCAAAGGCAACTTTCCCGATAGCTGCTCGCTTGAAGCGTGCAAGACGAGCGGGAATATCCTGCCCGAACAGCTCGACTGGAAGCCTTTGCTGCCGCGAACGAAACTACAGGCGCACACGCGTCATTTTTTTGAAAATGAAGTCATGGATGCCGGAACCATCTCACACGTGAGATTCAATATCTTTCCGGATGGCGGTGTCAGCCGGCTCCGGCTGTTTGGAAGAACCGAAGAAGCTTAGGTTCGGAGAATCGAATTGGAGCCTGGTCTGAAGCGCCTGAATTCGTTGCCGGCAAAAGAAGCAGAGGCGGAGTTTGCCAAATGCTGCGGCTCAACCAATTGGGTTCGACGCATGGCCGCCGAGTGTCCCTTCGCGAATTCGGAGCAGCTGATCACGATCGCAGATCGCATCTGGTGGTCGCTTGAACCGGACGACTGGTTGCAGGCGTTTGCCAGTCACCCCAAAATTGGAGAAAGCAAGGCGGCCCGTGCGACTGCGGCTGAAGCTCGCAACCACCCCGCACGTGCAGCCCGCGCGGGGAACCCGGAAAATTGGGCCGCGCAGGAACAGTCCGGTGCGCAGAACGCCGCGGAGGAGACAGTGCGCTCACTGGCTGAGCTGAACCGAAGATATGAAGAGAAGTTCGGCTACATCTATATTGTTTGTGCGACCGGAAAGACTTCCGAAGAGATGCTCGCAATCCTACAGGAGCGGCTGCCGAACGATGCGGAAACGGAATTACGTATTGCCGCCCGCGAGCAGGCTCGCATTACCAAACTACGACTCGGGAAACTAATAGACCAATGAGTACTATATCAACCCACATTCTTGACACGGCCCACGGCAAGCCTGCGAATGGAGTAGCTGTCTATCTTGAAAGTCAGAACAATGATGAGAGCTGGGAACAACTCACCCATGCCTGGACCGACGAAGAGGGGCGAGTCAAGCCTTTTTTTCTGCTTGAAGAGCCATTGCCGGCAGGAACCTACCGCCTGGTCTTCGACACAGAGGCTTATTTCTCCGGCCTTGAGATGGACTGCTTCTATCCGCAAGTCTGCGTGGTGTTCACGATCGGGGAAGAACCTCAGCACTATCACATTCCACTTTTGATTAGTCCGTTTGGGTATTCGACGTATCGCGGAATCTGAGTAGCCCTACAGCCCGTGTTTTCAACTAGTTTAGAGTTCATCTATGAAGCGTTCGTTGGTGTCAAGTGTTGAAACACACACACCTCGAGCTTGACGCCGCAGCGCCTGTTTACAAGTTTCAGTTAAGTGGTTGCTCTTTGACATGGGACTGTTTATTAGTTTGTCGTT
>CAZVHN010000536.1:0-21622 GCA_964626895.1 uncultured Chloracidobacterium sp.
GTGGGCACGGTTAGACCAACCGGTTTGCCCACCGGGCGAAGACTTTTTAACTCGGCAGCGGTCATCCGTGATAAGCAGCTCGTAGGCTTCGCGGATAAGACCCTGCTGCCGGAGTACGATGTTTTTGACGATCCCCGCTACTTCGAGCCTGCTCCTGAACGTCACCTCTTTTCAATCGACCAAAGCAAACTCGGCATCGCCGTCTGTGAAGATTTCTGGAATGACAAGACGTTCTGGAAGGAGCGTCTTTATCTACACGATCCTGCTGATGAACTTATTGAGATGGGCGCGGATGTTCTCATCTCGATCAATGCTTCTCCCTTCAACAAGGGCAAGATGGGACAACGTTGCGCAATGGTGTCTCACCGGGCCAAGTCCGCCGGGCTGCCCATAGTCTTCGTGAATCTGGTCGGTGGAAATGACGGCATCGTTTTCGACGGCGCCAGCATAGTTGCGGATTGCGAAGGCAAGATCATTTTGCAGGCCCCTCCCTTCGAAGAATTCTTCGGCACGGTCGATCTCGACTGCGGTGTGCGGGACGAGCGTTGTTTGCCCGGCGACGACATTGAGACAATTCACAGCGCGCTCGTACTCGGCATTCGCGATTACGCGCGCAAGAACCGGTTCCAAACAGCGGTGCTGGGCCTTTCCGGCGGACTCGATTCGGCACTCGTGGCGGCCCTGGCCTGTGAAGCGCTGGGTCCGGGAAACGTGCTGGCGGTGATGATGCCTTCGCCCTACTCCTCTCGTTCCAGCATTGAAGATTCGGTGGATCTGGGACGCCGGCTTGGGATGAAAGTAGTTGAGCACCCGATTACAGAAGCTTTTCAGGTCTTGCTGAAAGAAATGAATTTGCCGGCGCCCGCAGTGGGCAGCAGTTCACACGCTTCTGAGAATCTGCAATCGCGTTTGCGAGGAAATATCCTGATGACAATTTCGAATGCCGAGGGGCGGCTGTTGTTATCAACGGGGAATAAATCGGAACTCGCCCTCGGCTATTGCACTCTTTACGGCGACACGAATGGCGGATTGGCAGTAATCGGAGACGTCTTGAAGACAGAGGCCTACGCGCTGGCCCGTCATTTCAATCGCGGCGAGGAGCTTATTCCGACGGCGATTATCGAGAAGCGTCCCTCCGCGGAACTAGCTCCCGGACAATTCGACGATCAATCGTTACCTCCTTACGACATACTCGATCCGGTGCTCAGAATGTACTTCGAACAGAAGGCAACGCCCGAGGAGATTGTCGCCGCTGGGAATGATAGGGAACTGGTTTACGACACTCTGAACCGCGTGGAATCGTCGGCCAATGAATTCAAACGACGGCAGTTGCCGCCTACCTTGATAATTTCGCGGAACGCCATCGGAATTGGCCGGCGCCGTCCGGTAACGCACAAGTACCGGCGTAGGCCGACGGAGAAAAACTAGGATACGCCGGTGGCACAAATACGGAGTCGTTGGGGCTGGTTCAGTTTAGAGTTTAGCAAGCTTTAGCTTGTCCGCCCCGCAAAGCCGCAACCTAAAGGTTGAACTCTGAACTTCCGGAGTCAAAATGAACTACCGAGTCGTTTTATGACTTGCCAGCGCTCCTGTCCTTAAAGCAATATAACATCTGCTTCTGCCGACCCTTAATAGTGCTAACTCAATTCGAGATAAGGTGTGAAAAGATGAAATCCACTTCAATCTTGTTACGGAAGATTTCCGCATTGCTCATTGTCATAATCACATTCACCTTCGCCGTCTCCCTTACCGCTAGTGGTGTGCAGGGGCAGGACAAGAACAAGCCCAAGGTTTCTGAGGGTGAAGCCAAGGGGGCGAACGCAATTAATTCAGCGCCGGACGCTGCTGCGAAGCTCGCTGCGGCGGCAGAGTTTGTTAAGAAGTATCCGAAAAGCACTTTGCGATCAGAAGTGTCACGCTATGTCATTGGACAAATAGATCGGGTCGGGGACGGCACTCAGAAGCTGGCGCTCGCTGAAACTTTTCAGAAGACGTTTACGGGAGACAAGGAACAGCAATCCATTCGGTCAGTAATACTCGATGCGTATTTTGCTGCGAAACGAACAGACGATGCCTTCAGCCTCGCTGCGTCGATTTTGGCCAAGCAGCCGGAAAATGTTGTTGTGCTGTCACTGATGCTAATCGCCGGAACAGACGAAGCGAAGCGGCAGAATCCAAAATACATAGCGCAAAGTCAGCAGTATGGCCTGAAGGCGATCGAGCTGATTGAGGCGAATAAGAAACCTGCCGACATGACCGACGCGGCATGGGAGAACCACAAGGCACTGCTTCCCGCGTTATATCAAAATATGGCGATACTATCGCTGGTAAGCGGGAACTCGGCGGAAGCCAAGACGAGATTGGAAAAAGCTGCCACGCTCAATCCGGCCGAGTCCTTCAACTACGTTCTTCTCGGCAGTATTGCAAATGACGAGTACCAACAACTGGCGACGAGTCATAGGTCGATGCCCAATGGGCCACAGAAAGATGAGGCGCTGAAAAAGGCCACCGCAATGCTGGATAAGGTGATAGATCTGTATGCCCATGCACTCGGAGCAGCTGATGGAAAACCGGAGTACAAGCAGGTCCACGATCAGCTCATGCAGGATCTTACGCCTTACTACAAGTATCGTCATAACGGGTCGACTGATGGACTCCAACAGCTTATCGACAAGTACAAAACGTCTGCGAGTCCGTAAGCGAGGAGACGAGCTTCGTTAGATCCCTTTGCCTGCTAGACCTAAGTAGCGTAACGGGAGTAAACGGCCCTAACCTTCTCCAGAAAATCCCGGCGATCCGCCACATAGTAGAGCCTGGTCCGGACTGAACCGCCAGATAACTTTTCCACGAGCCTCTCCAGAATCTCGAACTGATCGCTTTCAGTAATTTCGTTTGCGCCGAGATAACCCGAATGACGCAAGCGGCGAATCAACTCCATCAACGTAATCCTGCCTTCAGAGGTATGTCCGGCGTGCGTGTGTGAACGGCTGATGAGGTACTGCACAATCAGCACCTCGTTGTAGAGTGACGGGGCCAGAAAGAGACGCGAGCCCTCTCGCTCCCAGCCCTCTTCGAGCCGCCGCGATCTCCGCACCGTCCGTAGATCCGCAAATACCTCTGACCAGTCGGTTTTCGGTTCCAGCCGTTCAAGAAAGGCACGGGTCGCAGCTATCAACCAAAAATCGTCGTCAAGATCGAGGTTGCGAACCTGCGTGTCGAGCCAGTCGAAAAACAAGCTGCGCCGGTCTGACTTGGTCTCGATAAATTGAAACTGGTTGTCCTTTGTGGGGAGCGATTTGGCTAGGGCCCGCCGTGCCGGATCCGTGCTCTTACCGCCTTCAATTCGAAAGGTATCGAGACGGGCGTGCCAGCGTTTTGCCGCATTGCAGTAAGGACAACGTGGGTGCTTCTCTTCGCTATCGAAGAAGGGGCGCACCGCCCTGGGCGCGGTCAATTCTTCGATGGATGGCGCATAGCGTTTGATCTCGGAATAGGCGGTCCGCGGCGCGAGGCCTAATTGACTGGTAAAGAGCTCGAAGATGCAGGCGAGACAGAGCAGCGTTGAGTATTCTGTGACGGTGCCGGGTGGGAAAGCACTCAAATCGAGTTCGCGGCTTTTCTTCGCTGGAGACATGAGCTTTCCACAGAACCAAAATCCGGGCGCAGAAACCCGACACAATCATTACCCGATCGAAACGAGTTGCTGACCAAAAACCTGGTCGCTGTGGCCCAGAGCCAGATCGAGTTCTGCTTCGACGTCGCCTGTGGCCGGTTCGAGTTTTGCGAATTCGAAAAGCTTTCGATCAAGCAGATGAGAGGGCACAGCATTGCCCAGCGCCGTCAGCATCGAGCTGCGAATGTTGGGAATCTCTTTTTCGAGATCGGTGATGAGACGCATGATGCGCGCGCGTTTTAAATTTGATTGCGAGCCGCAGAGATCGCAAGGGATGATCGGAAACTGTCTCGACCTGGCAAATTCGATGATGTCTGACTCGGGACAATAGGCGAGCGGTCGGATAACTGTATTGCGTCCATCTCGCGAATGCAGAACCGGCGGCATGGTTTTGAGAGTGCCGCCGAAGAACACGTTCAGAAGAAAGGTTGCGACGATATCGTCGGCGTGATGGCCCAGGGCGATCTTGTTGCAGCGCTCTGCGACGGCAATGTTGTAGAGAATCCCGCGGCGCAGGCGCGAGCAAACCGAGCAGTAGGTCTTTCCTTCCGGCACCAGGCGTTTGACGATTGAATAGGTATCGCTTTCCACAATGCGAAAGGGAATAGCACGATTGGTCAGGTACTCGGGCAGGACATTAGCGGGAAAGCCGGGTTGCTTTTGATCTAAATTCACCGCCAGCAGATCGAAGCTCACTGGAGCACGTGATTGCAAATCGAGCAGCAAGTCGAGCAGCGTATAACTGTCCTTACCGCCCGAGAGGCAGACCATTATCCGGTCTCCGTTTTGGATCATCCCAAAGTGCTCGATCGCCTCGCCCACGCGGCGAAGCAGTTTAGTTTTGATCCTGTCTTCCGCAGGCACTCTCTCGCCCCAATCTCCTCTGCATCTGTTCGCCTTGAGAATGCCACGTCCGCTCGGCGGTTGACAACTTCGAATCCCGAAGGGATTTAAGTCAATAGCCGTGGGCGAGCGTCTGCGACGCCCACGGAGGATCAGAGAAAAGATTTCTGACCCTGGAAGGGTCAAACAGTGCCAGAGAATGTGACCCCTTTCAGGGTCAAGCATGTTTCTGACGCTTATCCGTGGGCGTCGCAGACGCTCGCCCACGGCTATTAACTTAGATCCCTCCGGGATGATGTGCCGAAAATCCAAATTGACCCACTCCCCAAACCTACAAGAGTCTTGAAGATTCAGCGCAGTTCGTGGTACCTTGCCCTACACTTCAAGGCGTTTGCGCTCTCTTTGTGACTCCGTAACTGGGTCTCAAGTCAGTGCGGATTACTCCCACCATCAAGAAACAGCGAACTCTGTCGAGCTAAGACCAGTCTCATCGGAGAGTCGGCTATGTTGGAGGTCAAAAGGAAACCGAACAGCCCAGGCGGCCGCGCTACGTCTACGGCCCCGAGTTGTGCTTTAACCGAGGCAGGCGCCGCCTCGCTGGACGATCATTACCCGATTGAACAGCCGGCAATTCATGGCTTGGCCGCCGTGCCAACCCCGTCGGTGGTCTCCAGGAAACGCCCGCCACTAATCGCGCCTCCTCGCGTCGATGTCAAGGACCATCAAACAAAACTCCCGGTGATAACCGGAGAGGTCCAGTGCAAGGGATCGCTCAACCTTGATGGTATTGCATCTGGTCAGTTGGGTGGCAGTGGTGGGAGTTTGAGCGTGCGGCAGAGGGCGCGATCTTTTTTCTGCGAGCCGGAGTTTTCTGGTGAAGTAAGCTTCCGAGACATGGTTCGCGTTAATGGCTACATAGCGGGAACTGTCTACTCAAAGAAAGGGACGTTGATCATCGATATCAGTGCAAGAGTTGACGCCCATGTCGATGTTGCGGTGGCCATCATCGGTGGCACGGTTAACGGAGATATCGTAGCGCACGAGCGAGTCGAGATTGGGCCCGCCGGCAAGATCTACGGAAACATCTGGACCAGATCAATTGAGATCAAAAGCGGGGCTATCTTTGAAGGCATCTGCACGATGATCCCCGAAGAACAAATTGCCGGCTGAGCACAATGCGCGGGTAATCAGTCCCGGGTAGTTTTGTCGAGCAGTGCCGTGGCAAGCGCAGCGCAACACCGCTTTGGATTCTCTCCGATTTGATTCAACCAAAGCGCCGTCGTCTTCCACCCCAAGCGGGGCTGCCCCCGCTGGGGACCCCGGTCGCTTCGCTCTGCCGGGGCACTCCAAGGTTAGACATCGGTGGTTTCCCCCGAAGCGCAATTTGATGCGGAAACATCCGCTACCTTAATGGCGCGCTGGTGATGTCCGAGCAAGTCAAGATTGAAGAGACATCGAGGTCGGAGTCGCTCTGATTAATGGACGGGTTAACGGCAACATTACCGCAAGTCAGCGGGTCGTGCTCAGAGCCAAGCGCGAGTCGAAGGGAATGTCAATAAGCCCTCTCTTCTCTTTCCATCAGCGACGGCGCCATCTTTGAAGGGAGTGTGTTTTTGAGGGACGATGGAATTGAGACGCGGGTCCCGCCCGATGAATAAAGTCGAGTTTTGCGCAACAAGTCTCGTGGGCGCCTGATTTCGGAAGTAGGCCAGCCCGAAATACCTGACTGGAGGGATCTGGGAGGGTCGAGGATGGGCAATCAAACCTCGAGAATCCGGCATTACATTTTCGTTACAAGACTGGACACTGGTAGTCCAGTTTGTCTATGATGTGTCTCCCGCTTCTGGGCGGTTGACCATTCAGGCTAGAACAAGCTAGCAAACAATCCACCACTGAAAGGTAAGCGCGTCGTTTTGTTGCTTCTACCGGCCGATGGCACTCGTGACTGAACTCACCGCGCCGCCAAATTTACGGAGGTTACAATGCTTAGGATAGGAAAGAACCCAAAGGATCAAGACGACGAACATTCAACCGATAAGCAGAACGCGTCCGCTTATAACACTCCCCGAGACAACTACCCCTCATATCAGGGAACTACTACCGAGAAGCCTGAAGGTGAAACGTCTCAGATCTCGGTTAAAGCGATGACTGAGAGCGAGACATTAGCTCGGGATATCAAAGAAGGCACGCTTAGCGGCTTTGTGGGTAGCGGCACATCGGTGACCGGCGAGGCAACATTCAAAGCGATGCTCCGGGTTGACGGGCATCTTTCGGGAAAAGTTAGCTCGGGTAGCGGGACCTTGATCGTAGGCGCGAATGGCAAAGTCGATGCCAATATCGAGGTAGCGGTGGCGGTGATCCACGGCACAATCAACGGCGACATCATAGCCACGCAGCGCCTTGAACTGGGCCGGGCAGCGAAAGTGAATGGCAACATTCAGACACCGTCGCTGGTCATCGAGCAGGGTGGAATCTTTGAAGGTAGTTGCAAAATGCTCCAGATGAGCGCGGCGGTCGACAAGAGCAAGAAAGATCAACCACTCGATGCCTCCAGCATGAAGCCCATCACAGCGGATGGATCGAAGACATCGGACCCCGGTAAGCCCGCGGACGTCGCGAAGCAGTCGCCGATTACCAACATCTCAAGCGCAGCAAACTAACCAGTCGCGTTCGACTGGAGACTTCGAGAGCGCCTCGCCGTAACTGGCGAGGCGCTTTTGTATTCGGCGCATCCCACTACCCATTTCCGCAGAGGCCTTGACAGAGAACCCGCGCGTCCCTGATACATAAAGAGCGACTCCCCACTACAAGGCGCGGTCAGATAGTCGAGGACCCTGTCGACTAAATCTGTTGGGCCCGAAAGCTGGAATCAAATGACTTTTAGTGCGCAAGTTACTCTGAGGCGGATGCTCTGCGCTGCACCCTTCGTCTTCTCGTGCCTTTTTGTCATAGCCACTGCGAGAGCGGCTTACACTCAGAAACCTGCATTGGCGTCGAGAACCTCGGTTTCCTCAGTTTCCCGAGAGAAATTGTTGCTAATTGTGCGCGCTGAGGATGAGCGCCGCTGGGATGCCGACCTGAGTGGTTTGTTTTTGGATAGGAATGCAGCGGTGCGCGCTCGAGCGGCTCTGGCTGCGGGACGTATCGGCGATGAACGGGCAGTTCCAACTCTCGTTTCATTGCTTCAGAAAGACAAGAATGACGTTGTTCGATCGATGGCGGCGTTTGCACTCGGCGAGACTGAATCTGCCGTGGCTGGCGACGCCTTGTTGGCCGAACTCACTAAGAGCAACCACCCCAGGTTAAAAGCGCGTGTGCTAGAAGCGCTGGGAAAAACAACGGCGGCCTTGCCGCAGACTGAAGAAGCGCGGTTGCGGTCCTTGCGAAGTGCGATTCTCGGTGTGCTTGAATCTGCGACCCGCCGTGCCTCCGCACCGAACACCGGATTGATTCGGTTGGCGCTGGCCGCCGCGCTTCGGGTTCGGCCCGAGGGCGCCGGCCGGGTCGTCGCCCAGTTTCTTTCCTATTCGGATCCGCGCGTCCGAGCGGACGCCGCCAACGCGCTCGCACGTCTGCGCGCCAACGACGGAAACCAGCAACTGCGACAACTCCTGATCGCTGATCCGGATCCCGTGGTTCGTGCAAACTCCGCGCGTGTTCTGGGCGCCACGGAAGACAAGGCTGCTTTCGAGGCTCTGCTTGACCGGGCATTGAAAGACGTAGATTCGCGGGTGCGAGTAAGCGCCATTCGTGCGCTTGCGGCGCTTAAAGATTCAGGGGCCGCCAACCCTCTTTTAAAACGCGGTGACGAGTGGTCAGCTGACACGCTGCGAACTGTCCCGGGTCAGGCCAATGAAGCGTTGGAAATTATCACCACCATCGGACGTGTGTTGCAGGGAAAAGAAGACAAGGACGCACTTGCCTGGCTAAGAAGAACTCGCGCGGGTTTTCACAACTCGGCACCTGAGCAGGATATTGCATTCGTGCGTATCTCCCCTCAAACCTATTTAGCGGAACTGGGTACTGGAGCAGTCGCAAGAAGAAAAGCTCAAGAGACTTTGTTGTTGAATTGGAACGCAGCTTCCAGCCTGGCCCAGGGTCTCGGTGAGATCGCGGCACTGCCAGATTCCGCAAGAGACAAGGCCCAGTGGTCGGAACAGGCTCAAGACATCCTGCGAGCAATGCTCGACTACAGAAATTCCGGCATCACCATCAACACCCTTGTGGCTGTCCATTCTGAGTATGCCATCCCGGATGTACTGCGAGCTTTGGCGGCATTCAAGCCGAAGGACCTCAATAGTCTACTGATCGCTCACCTGGAAGAAACTGATGTCGTCGTCCGCGCCACTGCCGCCGAGTTGTTAGGGGAGCTTCCACCAGATGAATTAAATACCTCTGCCTTAAGCAAGGTCTTGTCGTTGGCCATAGCAGACAAAGAGAACGATGCGGCGCTCGCTATTCTCGACTCCCTGGGAAAGCAGAAGACCGCTGTAGCGAACGAGGCGATTAAAACGGCGCTAAACTCATCCGACTATCTCGTCCGACGCCGTGCGGCAGCGTTGTTGAAAGCCAATGGCGTGGGCGACTTCTCGACGCGAATCGGGACGGTGCAAACGCGAAACACGTTGGCCGATTATCAGCGCGCGATTTCCCGCATCGGTAAAAAAGTTCAGGCGGTCGTTTCAACTTCCAACGGCGAGTTTACTATCGAGCTATTGCCTGGCGAGGCCCCACTCACCGTCGATAACTTCGCCCAACTGGCAAAGCGCGGCTACTTTAACGGTATTAGGATCCATCGTGTCGTACCAAACTTTGTTATTCAGGACGGCGACCCTCGCGGCGACGGCAATGGCGGACCGGGATATCAGATCCGTTGCGAAATAAACCAGGTGCCGTACGAACGTGGCGCAGTTGGAATGGCACTGTCCGGCAAAGACACCGGTGGCTCGCAGTGGTTTGTGACCCATTCACCCCAGCCTCATCTCGACGGCGGCTATACAGTTTTTGGCACAGTAGTAGCCGGCATGAATGTTGTGGACGGGATTGCCCGCGGAGAAACCATTAACACAATTGTCATTAGCAGTAACGGCATCGCCGAACGGCCGTGAACGGGAGAAAGTACCCGTAGAAAAACGCGATGGCCATTCCCAGAAGAATATGCACGCCGGTGCTACTGACGATCATTTCGCTATTCGCAACCGAAGTCTTCAGTCAGGGCACGCCGCGGGCCCAGCATCCAACGTCGGCTCAACCCACCGAAGTAAAAACACTCCCGCGTTCTCAATACAAGATTCAATTAAAACTGGATTTTGAGTCTCGCTCCTATTCCGGCCGAGAGCGGGTACGCTGGATTAATCGCGGCGACCGCTCAACCGCGGTTCTCTACTTTCACCTCTATTCGAACCTCCGCGTGGCCCAGCCCGCACCTGCCTCAGGTTCCACCTCTGCGGCACTCGTCGTGGCAGAAGCTGATGAACCGCGAATTGAAGTGACTGAGGTGCGCTCGGCCGCTAACAACGAACGGTTAACTTTCGTCTTGGACGATCAAGGCACAACTCTACGCGTAAACTTGCGGGAAGCCGTTCAGCCCGGAGGATCAGCGGAAGTTCTGGTGAGCTTTAAAGGCAGCGTGCCGGAAATCGACGCGGAAGAGACAAGTCTAACGACGCATGTAATCAAGCAAGTCAGCGCGGCTCTGGGTGGCGAACGAGAGATCCGTCGGGCCCGAGACATCAATTTTCGCGGTCGCGGCATGATGCTGCTGGGCACTTCTTATCCGGTGCTGGTTGTGCATGAGGGTGATGAATGGCAGCGCAAGATTGAGCCGAGTGTGGGGGACATGATCTTCAACGAGGTCGCCGATTACGAAGTTAGCGTGGAAGCCGCTGCCGGCGTGATGGTATTTACTTCGGCTACTGAACTGGCGCAGAAGTCGGAGGGCGAAACAATCAGAACCTTCACAGGTGCCGCCCTGCGAGACTTCGCCATCATTGCCGGTCGTGACTTGCGCGCTGAAGAAGTCGTGGTGGGAAACACAACCCTGCGATCAATTTTTATTCCCCAGCACGAACGAGCAGGCAAACGCGTGCTGACGGCAGGAACAAATGCGCTCAGAATCTTCACTTCGCGTTTTGGACCGCCGCCCTTCAAGACGATCAATATTGCCGAAGCTCCCCTGGTCGCGGGCCTTGGTAGCACCGAGTTCACCGGACTGGATGTGATCGCCAGTGCTTTCTACGTTGATTTCGATTCCGCGGCTATGCGGAATCTTCCCGAGATCATTCGCGAGCAGCGCCCTTCCGTGGAACAGAGCCTGGAGTGGACGGTAGGACATCTCGTTGCCCATCAGTGGTGGGGTGCGGCCGTCGGAAACAATCCGGCGCGGGAACCTGTGCTTGATGAGGCGCTGTCTTGTTGGTCAGCGCTGCTCTATTACCGAGAAGTCTATGGCGAGCAACAAGCCGCGACGGTGCTTGACGATCAATTGCTGGGAGTTTACCGGGCGTATCGCACATTCGGCGGTGAAGACATGGACGCAAACCGTCCCGCTCGCGACTACCGGAACTCTTTTCAGTATGCTGCGATTGTTGCCACCAAGGGCGCCATGATGTTCGTCGAGCTCGAACGATTGCTGGGCGAGGAAAAGTTTTTTGCGGCCCTGCAAGGCTACTACAAGGCGAACCTTTTCGAGATTGCCGAGCTGGACGACCTGCGCGGCGCATTTATTGCGGAGGCGCCTATAGAACAAAGACGGACGGTTGCTCGTACCTTTAACCGCTGGTTGGCGAGCAAACGGGGCGATGAAGACATTGCTAAACCAGATCCGGAACTCGCCAAGTCGTTGGGACTTCCGGCTAACCCGGGCAAGGAAAGAAGTGGAAACCGTAACGCGTTTACTGCCTTTGCTCGGGTGGGCAAATTTTTCTGGCAGCAAATGACGCGGATACGGTGAAAAGTAAGAGTCCGGGAATACCCGACCCAGCTAAAATATGACGATGAGAGCTTACAGGGCGGAAGAAACAAAACTTGCCGGCGACAAAATCGGTCAACAGGCGCGCTCCGTTGAGGTGGAAGAGAGTCTTGAACGTCTCGGCTGGATAATGGACGATCTCTTTCGCGTTCCCGTGCTCGGCTGGCGGGTTGGTCTCGATGCACTCGTGGGACTGATTCCCGGAGTAGGCGACACAGCTACCACCCTCGCTTCGCTGTATATTCTTACCTCAGCCGTCCGCTACCGCGTCCCAAAGGTCACCCTACTACGCATGGGATTTAATCTCGGCATCGACTATGCCATCGGATCCTTGCCGCTGGTCGGCGATCTCTTTGATGCGTGGTGGAAATCAAATCAGAAGAACATCGATTTGCTGCGCAAGCGCGCAACGGTTTCCGCGAGCGAGGCGCGTGAGGGCAAAATCAGTGACTGGCTTTTCGTGGGTCTAATAATTCTATTGTTGGTTGGTCTGGCCTTGGGCGCGGCGCTGGTCAGTGCTTTCCTTCTCATGTTTATAGCCGGGCAAATTTCGAAAAGTCTTGGCCCTTGAACCAAGTTAAAGTCAAACACTTTGATCTGTGGACTTTCAATGAAGGTTGTCGCTCGGGTGGGAATGTCTCGGTGCGAAGGTCAGTTAACCCGCTCTAACATCCGTCAAACGCTCCTTCGAGACGCTCGTGGAGTTGGCCACTCAACCAGCGCCGGAGGCGCGGCAGAAGGTAGCCAGGCGCAAACGCCGTAGGCGGTGCGGCGCCTGGAATGCTCTCCTAAAATGGTCGATTATATTAATTATGATCCAGGGGCGGCGCGCTAGGGCGCGTTCGCCCCTGGCTACCTTCTGCCGCGCCTTCAGCGCTCGTTGGATCTTTCGCCGTCTTACTCGCAGTCAACCGCAAACTTGATACAACTGGAATCTTTTGGCCTCCTAAGGTACTAGACGCGTAAGTCTAATGATTTCAACAACGGCGCTATCGCGTCTTGTACCTCGCAATTACTAACGCGGGCCGCCAGCGTCGGATGCTGATGAGGTTGTTCTCGGCGGTTTTCCCGGGGGCGTTGCCCCCGGCTACTGACTTCGTCCCTTCCAGGACAACGCCTACGCCATTAGCACCGGATGCGCAACGGCGTAGTCCACAATCGTGTCGGCGTAACTGGAAAAAGGCGGGCAACGCAAATCGTGCGGGGCGAGGAGCGCGCTGGCCTGCCTGGTGTCGTAGGTTTGTTTCAGAAAGAAGTAGGGCACACCGTGATGGGGTAAGTCTGTGATTCGGGGGGAGGGCGGCAGCATTAAGGAGAACTGTACTATCGAGGCAGGAACGGTGATGCGTGAGCCACTGCCTTTCAAGCGTCGGGCAATGGTGTTGAAAAGCTCGTGGGTGGTAAGTGGATTGGGATCGGCAAGTTGGATTGTCTTACCGATTGCCCGCGGATCCCGAACCAGCGCAGCTATGCCGTCAACAACAAAATCCACTGGCACAAGATTCAAGCTAACCTCGCGATTTCCAATGTTGAAGAGCTTCAGTACACTCGGCCACTTTCGCAGGTAGTTGATCAAGTAATAGACGCCATCGTATTTCGCTGTTTCCCCTGTCTTTGAGTCACCGCAAACCACAGCGGGCCGATGAATGGTGATTGGCAAAGTGGGTTTGAGCGCCTCCACTTCCACTTCCGCCAGATATTTCGACTCCTCGTAGTAATTGCGGAAACCGGCTGCGTGTTTCAGTTCGGTCTCCAGAATTCGCCCTTTCAGTTTTCCGGCAACATAGCATGTGGAGACGTAGTGATAGTGACGCAGGTTCGGCAACGACTGGGCAAGCTCATTGACGTTCCTGGTGCCCGCAACATTGACCTGCATGGCTATATCGCGCGCCACTGCCAGGTCGTAGATCGCCGCGAGGTGAAAAATCACTGTTGGTTGAGAACTCGCTATCGCAAGGTCGTCCTGAGACATTCCGAGATTTGGTTGCGCGATGTCGCCCTCGAGAATGCGAAAGTTTGAGAGGGGGTTTTCAGTCTGATGGGCAATTCGCTCAAGCTCAACTCGGGCCCGGTCTACAAAGGGAGACTGCACCAGAAGTAAGAAGCGCCCTCCTTCTCTGGCGAGACGTTCCAGGAGGCGCCCGGCAATAAAGCCCGGAAATCCTGTAACAAAAACTGTTTCGTCAAGAGGCATGAAATTTACCTGAGCTCAAACTTAGCCGGGAGATTATGGGGCGAGTATAATTCACGCTTCTGAACCAACATAACGAGTATCGAATTAGGGAGACGAATAATGCGATCTTATCGAGCGGTGAGGGGAAGGATGACGCTAGCGTTTGTCCTGCTTATTGCCACCATTCTCTCCAGCGTTCTTACTGGCTCAGCTCAGCAAGCGGCTGAGTGCACAACCCGCATCACGCTGCTTCAAGTGAACGATGTCTATCAGTTTGCGCCAGTCGACCGTGGGACTCGCGGAGGTCTGGCGCGCGTTATGACTTTGAAGAAACAGATTCAGAAGGAGTCACCTCACACGCTCTTTCTTTTCGCGGGTGACACTATCTCGCCTTCGGTTGAATCGATAACGTACAAGGGTGCTCAGATGATCGAATCCTGGAATACAGCCGGTCTCGACTACGCCACTCTCGGGAATCATGAATTTGATTTTGGACCTGAAGTGCTACGCGAACGTATGAAAGAGTCGCGCTTTCACTGGATTGCTGCCAATGTCATTGACAAGAAAACGGGCAAACCATTCGGCGGCGCCGAGTCGTTCGTAATCCGCGAATTTGATGGCGTCAAAATCGGGATCTTCGGATTGGTGCTGCCCGAAACGAGGACTACATCCCGACCGGGTCCGGACGTTGACTTCCTCAACCCGTGCGAAACAGCAAAGAAGGTTGTTTCCGATATTCATGCACTTGGCGCCAAAGTTGTCGTGGCCTTGACCCATCTGTCGATGAGGGAGGACAAGGAGGTAGCACGTTGCTCGGATGTCGACGTAATCATCGGAGGTCACGAACATACTCTGCTGGAGTCGGCAGCGGGCGGTGCCCCAATCTTCAAGATGACAGCAGACGCTCGTGAGTTAGGAAGAATTGACTTGAACATCTCAAAGACCAGCGGTGAATTGGAGAGCATCGATTGGAAAGTGATTCCGGTAACCAGCGAAACGAAGGAGGATCAAGAGTTCACGGCGATTTATCGGAAGTATGAAGGACTTTTAAAGGAACTCTCCCAGGCAGTCGGCCGCTCAAGGGTGGCGCTGGATGCGCGCAGCGAGGAGAATCGCACACGCGAAACGAATGTGGGAAACATGGTCGCTGAGGCATTTCGCACGGCGACCGGCGCAGACGTTGCTCTGATGAATGGAGGCTCAATCCGTGCAGACACGATTATCAGTCCAGGCCCGCTGACGAAGCGAGACTTACTTTCGATTCTTCCCTTTAAGAACAAGGTAGTAAAATTGGAGTTGAATGGTGCTACGCTGCGGGCGGCGCTCGAGCATGGCGTAAGCAGGAGCGCGGAAGACGGCAAGCCGGGGCGATTCCCGCAGGTGGCGGGGCTTCGTTTTACCTTCGACGCCAGCCGCCCGCCAGGATCTCGAGTTGTCGATGTTACCGTTGGTGGGCAACCTCTCGACGACAACAGAAAATACACGCTGGCAACCACAAACTTCCTGGCAATTGACGGCGGAGACGGTTACGCGATGCTCAAGGGAGCCCGGCTTTTGATCTTGCCGGAACAGGGTCAGAGCGATTTTGATATCCTGCGACGAGCGGTCGTGGCTGCGAGGTCAATCGCACCGAAGACTGACGGGCGCATCAAACGTCTGGATAACGCGCGCGGCGAAAGGTCGGAATGCGTTGAAACCAAATGACTACCGAAGCAATGTACGAGGACGACGTTTCACCAGCGGCTAAGTACGAAGCCAGACAGCTTTTTCAGGAAGCTTACCAGGCACAGTTGGCCCAAAACTACGAGTCTGCAATAGAGCTTTACCAGCGTTCGATCGAGACCTACCCGACTGCCGAGGCGCACACTTTTCTGGGCTGGGTTTACAGTTTTCAGAATCGCTACGATGAGGCCATCGCGGAATGTCTGGAAGCAATCCGTGTCGACGAAACGCTCGGCAATCCTTACAACGACATCGGGAGTTACCTTCTAGCCAAGGGTGATTCCTACGGCTGCGTTCGCTGGTTCAAACGCGCTCTGTTTGCTCCGCGTTACGATTCTTATGCGTTTCCTCACTTCAACCTGGGTCGCGTTTACGAGATGCGCCGGAAATATCTGGACGCCGCCCGTCACTACACGCTTGCGCTTGAACAGCAACCGGGATTTTCGGAAGCCGCCACGGCACTGAGACGCCTGCAGGCAGTGCTGAACTGACCCAGCCTATGGTTGGCTAATCTTTACCTTCTGGCGGTTGGCATCGACAGCCACGTAGACGACTTCAGCCTCAGTTACTCGTACGCGCTCGGTGCTTGAGCCCACTCTCTCCGCTTCGACGATGACGCGGACCGTAATCGAGGTGTTTCCAATGCGCACCGTCTCGGCATAGAAACTCGCCAGATCCCCGACGAAGACTGGTTTGTGAAAGATGACCTCGCGCATCGCTACCGTCACGAACCGTTCCATCCTGGTGCGGCGCTGCGCCTCTATCGCTCCCGCCATATCGATATAACTGAGAATGATTCCGCCAAAGATTGTGCCTTGCGAGTTGGTATCGCGCGGTAGAAGCGTGATGCGTATCGCCGGATCGGTATATGAACTCATGGCGCTATCGTATGTCTGTGATGAGTGAAACGTAAATAGTAAATTAAGGATAACAAGGGGAACCGCACTCGCTAGACCGGTGTCTAACTATCAGCTGGCCGCGTTTAACCGTAGAAAGGAAAGGTCGAATGCTGTGCCAATAACTCTTCTATTCCTGCTCCATAACACCCACGCTCTCGCGATCCTTTTGATTCAAGAGGAGATCGCAACCGATTTCAATGACCTCGGCAAATTCCTCCTCGGTGGATTTGTCCTAGCTGTCGCGGTAGCCATCGCGCTCACATTCGTCCGGTTACGACTGCGCGATAAAAACCCCCAGACATCAGAATTCATTTCGATTAACTCAGTCGAGAAGGAAGAGTGAGAGTCGGCCTGACATCGACAGTTTAAAGAATCGGGAGCGGCAAAGACTGTGTGAAAACCCAAAATGCAACTACGGTAATTTGCATGTTGGGAAGGCGGACCCTGTCCCCGCCTCAAGCTTGAGAGCCACTTAGCAACGCCTTGGAGATTGAGGTTGGACCATCCCGAGCCATGTAAGGATCTCCTTTGGAGGGTGAGAATGAATTGAGTTGTTGGTCTAAACGATTTTTGTTTTCGTCGTAAGAGCGGGGACAGGGTCCACCTTCCTTACCTGCAAGTTATCGGGGGCATTTTAGCTCTTTACACAGGTCTGTACCGCTCAGGCTTGTTCTGTTGCTACCGGCGATGGAGAGTCAACATCCTGGTTGACTTGTTTCATAGCCCAGTCTTTTATCACGCGTTTCAATTCATCCAGACGGCCTTCGAAGAAATGGTCTGCGTCTTTAATGACTGAAAGCTGAACTTGAGTGTGCGGCTCGAGCTTCGCCACAATCTCCTGGAGTTTCGCAACCTCACCAAACTCGTCTCTGTCACCGTGCACGAATAGTATCGATTTACGACAGGCCCCCAGGAAACTGAAATCGTATTTGTCCACAGGCGTGCCGATGCTTATCAGATTAACAACGCGCTCGTCCGAGATGCCGACTTCCATTCCAACTCGAGCGCCAAAGGAGAACCCACAAAGCGTCACGTCGAAGTCTCGGTAGTTTTCTTCAAGATAGTCCAACCCCGCGCGCACGTCTTCAAGTTCGCCGCGCCCCTCATCGTGCTCGCCCGTACTCTGGCCCACCCCGCGAAAATTTATTCGCAGGGTGATCAGTCCAGCATCATTCAAGGCGCTGGCTGCGCGAAACACTACCTTATTGTGCATGGTGCCGCCGCCTAGTGGATGCGGATGCAGTACGAGCGCCACACCTTGCGCGGGACTAATGCGAGGCTCTTTCACAATGGCTTCGATGCGTCCGTGTGCCGCTGGAATGAATAGATTGCCCGCCGGGTACATGAATCAGACTCTAGAACGTCGATGTCAAGATTCTGTTGCGGGCCGAATTTTGCCGGGCACCCGTAGACACGAATCAGTGACTTCGGATAGATTATGCGCGTTTTCATTAGTGACAGATGTCTCGCTTGCGGCTTGCCGGGAAGGTCTGAACATGCAGGGTAACTACGTTTCCTTTGTTTCCATTCAATTTAATCCCTTTAACTCCCCGGCCCAGCTTCTATCGCCTCAGGCCAACGGGATTACACTGGAACCCGTTTTCGAGCACCAGTCCACGAATAATCTCGAACGTAAACGTCATGCCCTGGTGGTGGATGACGTGGCGGATGTCACGTATATGCTCTCGGTGTTGCTCATTCACGAAGGTTTTGAAGTGGTGACTGCTGATTCTGCTTTTGCTGCAATTGACGCCGCGCGCCGGCTGAAGTTTGACCTGATCATTTCTGATATTGGCATGCCGGGAATGAACGGATACGATTTGGCCAGAACTTTGCGCGCACTGCCGGGTTACGGCAAAGTTCCTATGGTGGCCGTAACCGGGTTCTCCATGTTTGACGACCGCAGGCGTTCTCTGGACGCCGGCTTTAATGCCCACCTGACTAAACCAATCGAGCCGCGAGCTCTGCTTGATCTTATTGAACATCTTTGAGATTTGGTTGCGCGTGTCGAAGAACGTCAATAGATGAAGATCTCGCCAAAGCTTTCCAGTACACTGAAATCTGAGACTGCCACGCGCGGTGTCCAGGTGGGCGCGGCGGCGATCATTATCGGGCTGATATTCTGGAGACTCCAATTCTCCACCGAGGCCATTTGCTGTGGCGACTTCGATGGTTATTACCACGTTAAGTGGAGCCGGATGCTGTGGGAAGGGTTGCGCAACCGTAGCTTTCCACCGATTTTCACGTGGTTGCCGCTGACGACCCTCAACCCTAAAGACTACGTCGATCATCATTTTCTCTTCCACATCTTCCAGATTCCATTCACGTCGTTTGGCGACGGACGACTGGGCGCAAAGATCGGCTCAGCTGTCTTCGCATGTGTGGCCGTTCTTTCCTGTTACTGGCTGCTGGTACACCACCGAATTCGCTACGTTCTGGTTTGGCTGGTCGCACTGCTTGCTTGCTCTTCGCCGTTTCTATACCGGCTAAACATGGCCAAGGCCCCGCCTTTTGCAATCATCTACCTCATTGCCGGAATTTATCTGCTCTTCAAGAAAAAGTACTGGCTGCTTGGGCCGCTCGCATTCATCTTCACACTTACCTACGACATGTTTGTGCTGCTGATTCTGGCCGTGTTCATCTGGGTGGCGGTCATCGGCTGGACGGAACGTCGCTTCGAGTGGCGACCAATCGTGTGGGTGCTGGCCGGGACAGCTGCGGGATTCATTATCAACCCGTATTTTCCGAAGAACCTACAACTCTTCTACCAGCACCTGAAAATAAAATTGGTGGCGTCGGACTTTTCAACGAAAGTTGGGCAGGAGTGGTATCCCTACAATTCCTGGGAATTCATGGGCAACTCGCTGGTGGCCTGCGTTGCCATGGTCGTCGGGTACATCGCTTTTGACCCTGCGGATCGAAAGCGAGCCGACCACCCGCTCTTCTTTCTGATCTTCTCCACCGCGCTGATGATCATGACGGCTCGTTGGAAGCGCATCGCCGAATACTGGCCACCTTTCGCGGTGATGTTTTCTGCGTTTGCCCTCCAGCCCTGGCTTGTGGGAGCGCGTTCGGCGTTGACGGGACTGCCCTCGGACCTTCTAGAGGAGTTGCAACCTTTTCTCGATCGCCAGGAACCTGGACCAGAACCGATTGCCGACGACCGGCAAGAGCTCGTGCGACTGATCGGCGCGGCCGTAATAGCAGTACTTTTGGGAGTTGTCTTGTTCTTCAATTTGCGGGCTACGGTAGCAGATATTAAATCAAGCGAATCGCATGACTACTACCGGGCCGGAACCCGGTGGATGCATGCGAACGTCACCCCGGCCCAAATAGTATTCAACACAGATTGGGACGACTTCCCCCGGCTCTTTTACTACGACCCCAGTCACAAGTACGTATCGGGTCTCGATCCGACCTACCTTTTCGACAGAGATCCGGCACTGTCAAAGCTCTATGATCGGATCACACTCGGCGATGAAGAAGATCCGGGTCCGCTGATTCGCGATCGGTTTGGCGCCCGTTTCGTTTTCACCGACAATGCCCACGACAAGTTTTTCAACAATGCGATTGAGAGCGGCTGGTTTGATATCGTTTATGAGGATACTGAGTGCACCATTTTGCGCATCCGTGAACAAAAGGGTGAGCCACCCCCGGAGATACCGGAATCCGGCGTGATTAATGACGACCAGGAACCGTTGCCGGATGAGGAGCTCCCGCAGAATGAGCAGCCTTGATTTCTGCTTGTCAGAACGGGGAGCGACCTGGTCTCAACGGGGATCTGTCAATCGAAACCCGGCTCAAATGTTGGTCAGAAAGAATGCAGAAGATGTTTACTCAAATCCCAAGGTCAGGGTTGGTGGCCCTGAGCTTGGTTATTGTTGGAGCAATGTTACCGGGGTGTAGCCAAAGCGGCGCGAACCGCCCAGCGGGTGATTCCGTCACCACGCAGCCGGCGGCGTCCCCAGTGCCGCGTACGACTTTCGAGCGAGACCTGCAATTTATTCGTAACGGGCAATTCGCCCATGTTTGGGTTTTCTCCCGACAGGATGGCAAGTCACTCGACAAGGACGACGCAGCTTACCTGCGCGCCAATGCGCCACAGGTTGTTGACTGGGTAACCACCGACAACGGGAAACGCGTCATTGGGGGAACAAACTTCGATCTCGAGAAGGGCAACATGCCTCAACTCCGGGAACGCTTTGTGGTTGAGGATTACACGGGGAAATAACAAGCGACGCGGAGATAGGGAGACGCGAGGACGGGGAGATAGGTCGTGAATCGCAAATCGTCGGAAAGCTGCGGTCGCAAGCACAGACCCAATCCCAAAAGGAAGGCTCAAGCCCGGCTAACTTGCAGGTAAGGAAGGCGGACCCTGTCCCCGCTCTTACGACGAATACAAGAATCGTTTGAACTAACAATTCAACTCATTCTGAGTTTGCTGAGTGGCTTTCAAGCTTTAGGCGGGGACAGGGTCCGCCTTCCCGACCTGAGAGGTTGTTGGAGGTGAGAGGTTTTAGCTCAATGGCAATGGCTTTCCAAGGTGATCGGACAGGGTCCGCCTTCCTGACGTGCAAATTACCGTACAGCCCTTTTTCGTTTTTCACCCAGCCTCTACCGCTCCTCGGTTTTATGATTGAGCGGCTTACCATTGAGTCACACGATTCACGATTCACGATTTACGGGACCAAAACCAGCTTTCCAAACTGCGCTCGATCTTCCATCAACTCGTGCGCGCGTCTGGCTTCTGATAGCGGTAGAGCTTGATCAACCACGGCGCGAATCGCGCCGCTCTCAACGAACTTCATCGCTTCAACCAATTCCGCCTTTGAACCCATGAACGAGCCCAGAATCGTCAGGTGGCGATAGAAGATCTGGCGAATATCGGTTTTTCCGTCGAAGCCGCTGGTCGCGCCGCAGGTGACTAACCGGCCGTTATTCTTGAGCGAAGTAATCGAGCCGGGCCAGGTGTTGGCGCCCGTGTGTTCAAAAACGACATCCACCCCCTTGCGACCCGTCAATCGTCTGACCTCTTTGGGCCAGTCTTCTCTGGTGTAGTTGACCGTTTCATCGGCTCCGAGCTGTTTTGCCTTTGCGAGTTTGTCGTCAGACCCCGCCGTAGCAATCACGCGCGCACCGCGCAACTTGGCAATTTGAATGCCTATTGAGCCCACGCCGCTTCCGGCCGCATGAACCAGCACATCCTCGCCCGGCTGCAAGTTCGCGCGGGTCACCAGCAGGTGCCACGCGGTGAGGGTAACCAAAGGGAGTGCGGCCGCTTCTTCCCAGCTCAGATCTTCCGGTTTCGGAATTACATTGACTGCCGGCGCGACAACCAACTC
>CAZVHN010000537.1:0-3834 GCA_964626895.1 uncultured Chloracidobacterium sp.
GAGGACAGCCGCTAGAATCGTCAACCCGAAGATCACAGGCCGCCTGGAGCGCGTTTTGGCCTTTACTTCGCGGAGTGGGACAACAGGCCGAGCTGAAAGCAACGTAGCGTCCTCGTCGAAGTGTGGCAACGAGAGGGCCCGGTCAAAAACTGCCGGATGATCCGTTGAGGAGTAATTTTTCTCCATAACAACTATGAATTCCTACCTTGAACGCTCAAGGCCGCGCACACACGAGCTTGTTTGCAACTCGAAGGCCAGACGCAAACTTGAGAGGGCAGGATCCACTTAGGCGTGACTTTCAGAACACCCGGTTCCCTTGTTGCTGTTACCTTGCGGCGATCAAATGAACCATTTCGTGCAGAAAAGAAACGCGCCCGTCTATCAAGTAGAGCGGGCGCAGTCTTTGCCTCAAAACTCCTGGAGTAGTTCTTTTGAAAGTCTAACTCAGGAACCGACCTTTTGCGGTTTCGCTCGGCGGTCGTCCAAAACTTCTATGCTCTCTCGTACACGGGTATAAATTCCGTCGGCATCGAGCCCATACTTGGCCAGAAGCAATTTCGCATCGCCATGTGTCACGAGGCGGTCGGGAATTCCCATGCGCACAACGCGAAGCTTGTCCTGCAACCCGTTCTCCTCGAGCAGTTCAAGTACTGCGGAGCCAAAACCACCGGCCAAATACGCTTCTTCAACTGTGACAATCAAACGCTTCGTGCGCGCTAAGGCCAATAGGAGTTGCGCATCCAGAGGTTTTACAAAGCGCGCGTTCACTACAGTCGTTTCGATTCCTTCTCTGGAGAGATTCGCTGCGGCCTGGAGTGAAGGGTGCACCATCGAACCATAGGCCACGATCGCGATCTCGCCTCCGTCGCGTAATATTTCGCCCTTGCCGATCTCCAGAAGCTGAGGTTCGCGATCAATTGATACGCCGACTCCGTTGCCTCGCGGATAACGCATGGCCGCAGGACCCTCATGGTCAACTAGCGTTAGCATCATGTCACGCATCTCGCCCTCGTCTTTCGGCGCCATGACAACGATGTTCGGCACTCCTCGTAGATAGGCGATGTCGAGCAGGCCGTGATGAGTTGGACCATCTCCACCGGCAATACCCCCGCGATCGAGACAGAACTTCACGTTGAGATTCTGAATGCAGACATCGTGGACTAACTGGTCAAACCCGCGCTGCAGGAACGTGGAATAGATAGCACAGACAGGCTTCAACCCTTCACAGGACATTCCGGCCGCAAAGGTCACGCAATGCTGTTCGGCGATACCCACATCGAACGACCGATCCGGAAATTTCTCCAGAGCGTCGCAGACGCCAGTGCCATCGGGCATAGCGGCGGTTAGGGCGACGATCTTGGGGTCTTTTTCCATCAACTCGCAGAGAGTCTTGCCAAAAACCGAAGTGTAGGTTGGAGCTTTTGCCGCGGCCTTCACTGCCTTTCCCGTTTTTAGATCGAAGGGCCCGGTGGCGTGCCAGCGGTAATAGTCTTTCTCAGCCTGTGGGTGACCTTTACCCTTTGTCGTCAACGCGTGGACTATTACCGGACCATCTTTAACTTGCTTGGCTTCCCGCAAGGCGGCCACCAGTGCGCGCGGGTTGTGGCCATCAACGTAGCCGATATACTTAAATCCCAGTTCGCTTACCAGCGCACCAGGAAGAACCGCGGCGGCAATCGCGTCCTTCACGGTCTTCGCGGCATGGTGCAGACGCTCGCCCAGCGAAGGAATCGCCAGCAATGTCTCTTCCACTTCGTCCTTAAAGCGATGATATCCCTGGGCTCCACGAATTCGATTCAAATAACCAGTTAGGGCGCCGACTGCGGGAGCTATGGACATCTCGTTGTCGTTCAGCACAACTATCAAGCGCGTCTTCAAATGACCAGCTTGGTTGATCGCCTCCATCGCCATGCCACCAGCCAGTGACGCGTCTCCGATCAAGGCCACGACGTGGTGATCCTCACCCTTTCTATCGCGCGCAATGGCCATGCCCAGCGCCGCCGACAAAGAGGTTGACGCATGCCCGGCCCCGAAAGTGTCGTATTCCGACTCGTCGCGACGCAAGAAACCACTGATGCCTCCGTATTGCTTGATGGTGGGCAGGAGGTCGCGTCGCCCAGTCAGGATCTTGTGCGCATACGCCTGATGGCCCACATCCCACACGAGACGATCTCGGGGTGTATCAAACGCATAGTGCAGGGCGACTGCCAGCTCGATCGCGCCCAGCGAAGCACCGGTGTGACCGCCAATGCGCGACATTGTTTCCAATATGTATTGGCGAATTTCATCTGCGACCGTTTCCAACTGCTCGAGTGGTAAACGCCGCAGGTCAGCGGTTGCGTTAATATTTTCCAGAAGACTCATTTGGCCGGTATTGTAACTTGCGCGTTGTCCTTTGACTACTTCTCAGTTCTTAATCATGAAAGCACCCAGCTTGAGCCTAATAACGCTCGTGGGCGCCCTCCTTTGCCATGCAAAGTGCTCTATACCACTTGAAACAACTAATCGTCAACCTTTTCCAACCGAACTTCTGGCGGCGGCGTCTAAAGAGAGGAAAGCGCGATAGCAATCCCCAGCATCATTCATCCGTTAATCGAGAACGACAAAGGAGTACCAGAAAAAATGTCTCTACGAAGAATTTTACCCCTCCTGATTAGCTTGACCCTGGCTTTCGGCGTCATCGCCTACGGCCAGCAGCCGCAAACCTCAGCCCAGGATCGCGGAATACGCGGGGAAGGCATGCGACAGAGAGAAGGTCGGAGTCACGGGAGGATGGGCAGGAGTGGCCGTCACGGGTTCGGAAAGTTTCGTGGTATGCGCGAACTGAATCTGACAGACGAGCAACGACAACAACAGCGGGCCATCGTGCAACGCCATCTCGAGAGCGTCAAAGCTCAGCGCGAAGAACTATTCAAGCTGCGCGAGAAGAGAGTCCAAGGCAATTTTACAGCTGAAGATGAGGCACGGGCCAAAGCGCTACGACAGGAGATTCACAACTCGATGCCGGGTGTCCACACCGAAATCGAGAGCATCCTGACGCCCGAGCAGCGCACGAAACTTGAGCAATTCAAAACTGAACGCAAAGCGCGTCACGATGAGATGCTGAAACGGCGCCAGGAACGCCGGGAGAACACTCCTCAGTAAAGCGTTCGAAGAATCGCCTTCCAAAGCTGAAAGGTCCGGCTTCCCTCGAGGGGCCGGACCTCTTTCATTGAGGTAGCCTGACGCGCGGGATTGCGGTTCACCGGGCAATGCTCACCGGCTCAGGCGCGCAGCAGGACCTGATTGCCTGGACGTTTGCATTTGTCACCGTATCGCCGGCCACAGTTTCGGGTTGCGTTTCCGCGAGCCTGGTTCCGCATTCGCAAGCTGCGGTCTCCGGCAGGTTGTCTTGCAAAACCACGAATGCTTCCCACTCGTTACCATCCGGATCACGCACCCAGGTTTTATCCTGAGTCGCGTAGCAGCAGTTGGTCTGCATCTCGTCGCGCGTGATAAGGCCGGCTGCTTCCCATTTTTGTCGCATCGCTAAAACGTCATCCGTTGAACCTACCTGAATACCGAGATGCGACAGCGCCCCTCGCTCTTTGAACGCGACTTCGTTGAGGGTTAGATTCAACGGGGGGTTTTGCAGATCGAACTTCGCGTATCCCTGCCGCACTTTGCTGGGTTCGATACCCAGCATCTTCCGGTAAAAACCGATGCTCTGCTCCACGTTGCGGACGTTCAGCGCAAGATGTGCTTTTAGGGCCCTTACCTGGTCATTTGCCTTGCTTTCCATGTCATCCTCCTCTATATTTCATATTCGCCAATGCGAATGTGAGCGAAACTCTA
>CAZVHN010000538.1:0-1965 GCA_964626895.1 uncultured Chloracidobacterium sp.
GGCTGCCCGCGTGGGGACCCTGCGTGGATCGCTTATACGTGTCAAAACTGAAAATATGACACCAGCCTCCCGCGATAGCGATAAGCAATGATAATTGATTAAGTGATGAGGAAAACCCCGGAATAGGAAACAACAGATGCCCCCTGAAGATCTGCAAGACCTGATTGATGCCCTCACGCAGACCCCCGAAACAGTGGCCGGTCTGGTAAAGGACCTTTCAGGATCTGATCTCAGAGTTAAAAATTCGCCGTTAGAGTTTTCTGTAGTCGAGAACGTCTGTCATCTGCGCGACATTGAGATCGAGGGTTACCAGGCCCGTATCGGTAGGATCCTGAGGGAGAACAACCCGCATCTTCCGGACATCGATGGCAGCCGCCTGGCTGTCGAGCGCGAATACCACAGCCAAAACCTGTCGGAAGCGCTGCGAGCCTTCGCCGACGCGCGAAAGCAAAACACTCAAACACTAAGAGGTCTGGTTACCGAGCAATTGGATCGCGAGGGCACTCTGGAGGGCGTCGGAAGCGTGACCATCCGAGGACTGCTCCTGATGATGCGCGACCACGACGCTGACCACGTTCGCGAGTTATCTTCCATTCGCGGGCGGCCTAACATTGCAAGCTAGCTGGATTGAGATGAAGGTACTGCGCCACAAAAGTTTTGTTCTGTCGTCGTTGTTGATGCTTGCCCTGATGCAGCTCGGCGGCGATAGCGGCAGCACGCAGTCGCTTATTGTGCGTGGCGACTATGCCGCGGGTGAACTGTTAGTGAAGTTTCACGCGCATAACTCAAACCCGCGTGAAACGCTGGCCCGAGTCGGACTGGAGACGATCGGCAGTTTCTCGGCCGTAGGCTGGCAACACGTTCGCCTGCCGCCGGGGATCACCGTGGAAGAGGGTATCGCGCGCTACCGCAGCTTGTCTGGCGTTGAGAGCGTGCAACCTAATTTCATCTATCGGGCCCAGGCAACTGTGAATGATCCAAGGTTTAACGAACTGTATGGATTGAACAAGATCCAGGCGCCCGTTGCCTGGGATACGACCACCGGTAGCCCGAGTGTTGTTGTCGCCGTTATCGATTTGGGCGTTGACTACAATCATGAAGATCTAAGCGCGAACATGTGGCGCAATCCGGGGGAAACGGGACTAGCTTCAGGCGGACAAGACAAGGCTACCAACGCTATTGACGACGATGGGAATGGTTACGTCGATGATGTTTACGGAGTTGATACGATCAATCACGATTCCGATCCGATGGACGACGGCGGCCATGGCACTCACGTTTCCGGGACCATCGGTGGCGTTGGCAATAACGCCACCGGGGTGGTTGGGGTTAATTGGAAGGTGCGGATCATGGCAATCAAATCGCACGGGGCGGATGGGAACGGAACCTCTGCGAGCGTGGTCGAGGCCTTTCAATATGTTGCGATGATGAGGCGCCGCGGTGTCAACGTGCGCGTTACAAACAACAGCTGGGGCGGTGCGCCTGAGGCGGCGGACTATGATCAAGCTTTGAAAGATGCGATCGACGCCGCCGGAAATACCGGCATTCTGAACATGTGTGCAGCAGGTAATTCGGCCCGAGACAACGATGCGCTTCCGTTTTATCCGGCCAGCTATGACTCGCCGAGTATCATGTCCGTTGCCGCCTCCGATCAGAACGACAATCGCGCGTTGTTCTCAAGCAGGGGAGCAACGTCCGTCGATCTGGCCGCGCCAGGAGTTTCAATTCTCAGCACTTTCCGCGGCTCATACGCGTTCCTTAGTGGCACCTCGATGGCCACGCCGCACGTCTCGGGCGCGGCCGCTCTGCTTTGGGCCCACGCTCCACATCTCACCGTACACCAGGTTAAAGCGACATTGATGGATAACGTTGACGTGTTGCCGCAGTGGGCGGGATTAACCGTTACCGGAGGGCGTCTTAATCTGGCCCGCGCCGTGCAGAACACTCCTGCGGCACATCCGATCG
>CAZVHN010000539.1:0-4987 GCA_964626895.1 uncultured Chloracidobacterium sp.
CAGCTTCAGCAGGATCTCGGGCCAGACTCAGCGTTGGTGGAATATGCGACGCTCGATGACGAATTACTGGCTTTTGTAGTAACTGAAAAGAGTGTCGAAGTAGTGCGCCACCTGGGCAGCGAGAAAGCGGCGGCCGGCGAGTTGGGCCAGCTTCGTTTTCAGATTGATGCCCTAAGGCACGGCTCGGAACGAATTCGCCGGCACTTGCCAAATCTAACGCGGCGCGCCGAGCGCCATCTTCGATCGCTTTACGATCTTTTGCTGCGACCCATTGAGCAAACTATCGGCCGCCGCCGGTTGGTTATTGTGCCGCATCGCACCTTGCATTACCTCCCCTTTCAAGCTCTTCACGATGGCACTAGTTACTTGATTGAACGTCGGGAGGTTTCCTATGCGCCAAGTGCCATCGTGTTCCAGCAATGTCTCCGTCGAGATGTCCCATCGCTGAGCAAGGCGTTGCTTCTGGGCGTGGCCGACGAGCAGACACCACGGGTTCGCGATGAGATCGAGGCACTGATCCCTCTGTTTCCGAACACAGTTGCACTATTGGACCAGGAAGCGACCCTCGAGGCGTTGCGAATGCAGGCGCCGCAGGCGGATGTGTTACACCTGGCGTGTCACGGTCAATTTCGTCCGGACAATCCATTGTTCTCGTCCTTGCGTCTTGGCAATGGCTGGTTGACGGTGCGCGATGCCTACACGCTAAATCTCCGGTGCGCTTTGGTTGTCTTGAGCGCCTGCGAGACCGGAGTTAGTGCCGTTGCGCCGGGGGATGAACTAATCGGTCTGGCGCGCGGATTCCTTGCAGCAGGATCACCATCACTGGTGATCAGTCTGTGGACCGTTGACGATGACGCCACAGCCCAATTGATGACCACTTTCTATGAACATTTCCGTGCCGAGGAATCTCCAGCGGCCGCCCTGCGCCAGGCCCAGCTACAGATGATGGAAACAAACGCCCATCCATTTTTCTGGGCGCCATTTGTGCTGGTCGGGCGTTAATGAGAACTGTGCGAATCACCTCCTAACACTGAGTCCGTCGAGAAGGCTATTGATTACAGAAGGGAGATTGCGATTACTCAGCACGGTGCCCGGTGGGCTATACGCCACCTGGCGCAAATTCGCGCCTGCGGCGCTCATTGCGGGCAAAGACGCCCGCGCTCCAGTCCAACCTTATCAGGAGCCAGGACATCCGACCCATTGGCATCTTGTTTCGGCCTGCCGAGAAATATTGTTCGAATCTCGTATTTTTTCATCGTTTTGCGGCACTGTGGATTCGGGGAAAGACTCTCGCTGTTATCTTTGGCTGGAGCGTGGCATCTTTGCTCGCAATGAGCGCCGCAGGCGCGAATTTGCGCATGGATAGAGTCAATGTTGAATGGAAGCAAACATTCTGAGCGTGCTGGCGCACGCTCGGCGGGCAGGATGCCCGCGCTCCAGGGGAGGAAGATCAAGGTCGGAGATTTCGGCGACTGGAGTTGGCCGAAGCTCAGCACGTATCCTGAAAGCCTTCATGAACGGGGAATAGTAGTGGTTCGCAAAGTCACATTCTTAATCAGTCTTCTTCTACTTGCCATTTCGCTTTCCTGGTGGCACCGAGATAGTGTAGTCGTAAGCGCCAGCGACAACGACGAAGAGTTTATTGCCGGCGAAGTAGTAGTAAAGCTCACCAGCGTTAATGAACTATCAGGCGTAGCCTCGCAGTACGCTCTCGATCCCACTCCGATCGATCAATTTGGCTCTCGACCAATCTACCGTCTGAGAATTACTGACGGCGCTCAGGTCAACGCCCGTGTCACAGCACTCTTGACAGATCTGCGGGTCGTCTACGCCGAACCCAACTTCATAGAGAAGCCGCCGGAAGGCGGGGGAAACGGTTGGAGCGTTGGCAATGGTTGGAGCGTAGGCGGCGATGCGGGGGCTTATGTCGCGCAGTGGGCACGCCAGACCATGCGCCTTCCCATCGCGCATCAGGTAAACAGAGGGACCGGTCCGAATGGGCCAATTAAGATCGCCGTGCTCGATACGGGCGTTGATGCCACGCATCCGGCATTGATTGGGCATCTGCTACCCGGACGCGACTTCGTCGATAACGACAACGATCCGAGTGAGGTGGGCAGTCTCCAGACCGGACCCTTCGGACACGGAACTCATGTCGCAGGGTTGATTGCTCTCGTCGCACCCGAAGCGAAAATTATCCCGATTAGAGTTCTCGATCACCGCGGCCTCGGCAATGTCTGGGTTTTGGCTGAAGCGCTGGCCTACGCGGTGGACCCGGACGACGACCCAAACACCCAGGATGGCGCCGATATCATTAACCTGAGTTTGAGCACATTGCGTCGAACAAAACTCATCGGAAGCGTGTTATCCAAGGTCTGTGATGATATTCCGGAGCCGGGCGAGGAAGATTTTCCCGCGGCTGTGAATCCCTATCTGGTGATCGTTGCAGCGGCAGGAAATGGCTCAAACACGACGCGGCAGTATCCCGCCGCGGAAAATGTGGATGGCCTGATTTCCGTCGGAGCTTCAAACTCTCAGGATGCCTTAGCCGGCTTTTCAAGTCGCGGTTCCTGGGTGAGCGTTGCCGCACCCGGCGACTTAATTCTCAGCACGGTGCCCGGTGGGCTATACGCCACCTGGAGCGGAACCTCGATGGCGGCCCCGCTAGTGGCGGGTGAGTCTGCCCTGGTGCGGGCAACGTTTCCGCAGTTGAATAATCGCCGAATCGTGAAACATATCGAAGACACATCCACCCGGATCCAGGGTTCTGTCCCTGACAGAATCGATGCCGGAGCTGCGCTAACGACAACTCCCGAACCAGAGGCCAGCCCGACACCAACGCCCACACCAACGCCGACGCCAACGCCGTTCACGAGTACCCTTCAGTTGAGCGCCAACGTCTTCAGTGTTGTTGAAGGAACAAATAATATGGCCGTGATGGTTACCCGCACTGGGGACAGTTCTACGGTCGCGAGCGTGGGCTACGCCACCAGCACCGGTGCTGGTTTGAATGATTGCAGTGTCGTGAACGGGATTGCGTCAGCGCGGTGCGACTACGCCACTTCGGTCGGTACGTTGAGCTTCGCAGCCGGTGAGACGTTCAGGACCATCCTGGTGCCCATTATTGATGACGCATATCTTGAGGGCAGCGAGAATTTTTCGATCAGCCTCAGCAGTCCCGTTGGTGCGAGCCTTGGCCCATCGACCATGACCATGGCCACGATCAGGATCAATGACAATGAGACTGCAAATGGATCGAATCCAATTGACCAGGCAGAGTTCTTTGTCCACCAGCACTACGTGGAGTTTCTCGGCCGCGAGCCTGATGCCCCCGGACTGGCATTTTGGCGCGATCAGATTACTTCCTGCGGTGCGGACCTCCGGTGCATAGATATCAGGCGCATCAATTCCTCGGCCGCTTTTTTCCTCTCGATTGAGTTTCAAGAGACCGGCTATCTGGTTTATCGAATACACAAGGCTGCTTATGGGAACCTGCCAGGCGCTCCAGTCCCTATCCGGTTAAGCGACTTCTTACCTGACACGCGCGAAATCTCGAACGGGCTCGTTGTCGGACAGCCGGGCTGGGAACAGGTCGTGGAAAACAACAAGAACGCCTTTGCCGCCGCGTTTGTCGCACGTCCCCGTTTTACTACTGCGTATGCAACCACGATGTCCCCTGCGTCATTCGTTGACACTCTCTATGCGAAAGCCGGAGTCACCCCCTCAGCTACAGAAAGAGACGCGGTCATTGGCGAGTTTGGCTCGGCGACCACAACGGGCGACGCAGCAGCGCGCGCGCGTGTGCTGCGTCGTGTGGCGGAGAACTCGACGCTGGTCCAGCAGGAGTTCAACAAAGCGTTTGTGCTGATGCAGTATTTTGGTTACATGCGCCGCAACCCTAACGACGCGCCTGATGCCAACTTCAATGGTTACGACTTCTGGTTGAACAAACTTAACCAGTTCAGCGGCAACTTCGTGAATGCAGAAATGGTTAAGGCTTTCCTGGTCTCAGCCGAATACAGACAGCGATATGGTCCGTGACAGGACTAATGCCAGAGCACGGAACGGCAGCGAATTAATTTGAATTTGATAGTGCGGGCTAATCCCCTCAAGCAGTCCGCCAGGCGGACGAGTGACAATAGCCCAGCACTTTCAGTGCTGGGACTGTCATCGTGAACTCTCTTTAGTCCGTGAAGCGGACGACTGAAGTAAGACCCGCCAAATATCAAGAGTCCTTTCCCCATTCAGTCGTCCGCCAAGCCGGACTAGCTCAGGTTTGTGACGCTAATCCCAGCACTCAAGTGCTGGGCTATTGTCAGTCGTCCGCCTGGCGGACTGCTTGAGGGGATTAGTGGCATTAAACTAACCGAGTACTACCCGCTCGGGCTGCTAACTTGCCATGCCTTGTTGCTGACTGCTAATCTTGCCTATAAATTTTGAAAGGAGTTCCCTACATGAAGAAGAATGCCATTACATTTCTCTTTGCCACGATGTTCGTCATTGCCGGTATGGTCGTCGCAGGAATTGCAAGATCGACTGAAGGCGAGGTGCCGGCTCCCCCGGCGATCGGCGCCACACTCGAAGATTTCACCCTGCCGGATGCAGAGGGTAAAGAACATTCACTGAATTCACTCAGAGGAAAAAACGGGTCGGTAATGATCTTCGTGGCCACAAATTGCCCTGTTTCCAACGCCTATAACGAACGTATGGAAAAGCTGGCCCAGGATTACAAAGCACGCGGCATCAACGTCATCGGTATCAACTCCAACGTGGCCGAGTCCGCTGGGGCAGTAAAAGCCCACGCCGCTCAGAACAACTTGACCTTCACAATCCTTAAAGATCCAGCCAACAAGATTGCCGACCGGCTTGGCGCGACCGTCACCCCTGAGGCTTATTTCCTCGATGCGAACAACAAGTTGCTTTATCGCGGACGCATCGACAACGCGAGAGACGCAGCCCAGGTCAACTCGAGCGAGTTGCGTGATGC
>CAZVHN010000540.1:0-1947 GCA_964626895.1 uncultured Chloracidobacterium sp.
GCGATCGGCCTCTTCCTTTCGTTTCAACCGGGAAAGGGCGATAAAGAGTTGATAATGAACCCCGGGATTCTTCGGTTTGATGGTTGCAGCGTGCACAAGAACAGTTAAGGCCTCTTCATACCGTCTCGATTTCACCAGCAGACGCCCGAGGTCGTAGTTTGCGTAGAAGTGCTTGTGATTGATCACAATCGCACGCCGCAACAGCCTTTCGGCTTCGCCGTAACGATCGCGTTCCCCAACTATGAAGCCAAGTTGGGCTAGCGAATCTACATTGTCGGGCCTGAGCACAAGCGATGTTCGTAACTCTGCCTCTGCCAGATCGTAATCCGCCTTCGCGCGCGCCGTGATACCCAAAAAGTAATGCGCCTCCGCCATCCTGGGAAAACGTTGTGTGGCGCGGCGAAAGACCTCGAGCGCTGGATCGTGCCGGCCCAGAACAAAGTACGCACCGCCAAGTCGAGCGTAATGAACAAACTTGGTTGGATCCTGATCCAGCGCCAGCTTGTAGAATTCGACTGAAGCTTCGGTGCGGCGATTCTTTCTCAACGCTTCGCCGAGCATGAAGTTCGCCTCAGGAAACTCTGGCCGCAGCCCGACAGCGCGAGCCCAGAGTTCGGCGGCCGTTTCGTCTTGATGGCGTGCCCAGTAAATCAAGCCCAGGTAATAGAGCGGCTCGGCTGCGTTCGGCGAAAGAGTTGCGGCTGATTCAAAAGCAGTGAGTGCTTCGTCGTAGCGTTTCAAGTGGTAAAGCGCGACACCGAGACTGTGACGCGCGTCGTAAGTATGCAGCCCAAGCTGGCTCGCACGTTCCAGCAGTGGCACCGCGCGAACATAATCTCCGCGAGCGACGAACTGTAGTCCAAGATTGAGCGTTGCCTGAGGATGATCAGGGACACGTTGCAACACTGACTCAAAGGCTTTGATTGCTTCCCCGGAGCGCCCGGTGCGCGCCAGTAAAACCCCCAGATTCGCGAGTGGCGAGATAACACCTGGTTTAATGCGCAGCGCTGCGCGGTATTCTCGCTCAGCGTCTTTGAACTGCCCGCGTTGGTCCAGAATTGTTCCGAGCAGGTTGTGAGCATCCGAATTCCCTGGCGCTTCGGAGATTACCCGCCGCAGAATTGGTTCAGCTTCGTCCGGCTTGCCGAGTTGGAGCAACGACACAGCCTGTCGCAGTCTTGCTGCTACTGAATCAGCATCAGAGGCTGGGTTCTTTGCGGATGACGAACCTCCCTGCGAAACTAGGGGCAACGCCTGTGCTGGTGCGCATGCCAATAGTAGGATCAGTAATAGTCCAGCCAGGCGAATAGTCTCTGGTTGGGACAAGCGTGTTATCGGCAAGGAGCGCATAACTTCAGTCAATCAGAAGTTGATAGGACGGGGAGTGCCAGTATAGTACAACCGGCCCGTTCCCCGATTGCGAATTTCATTTAGTTAAATGAGGGCGTTAACTCAAGCTCGACACACAATGCGGCTGTGCCGCCGCACCAGGGCGGAAAGGCTCCGCCTTCCGGCAAGTCTGTCTATTTGTTACTGGAGAGGCTGCGCCTCGACACGGAAACCGAGGCGCAGCCTCGAATTCAATTTCCTTCCACGGTAAGGCAGAGCCTTACCGCACTGCACGGCGGCAAGGCCGGCCTGGCCGCGCGACACGTTTACGCGAGGACTGAAATGAACTTAAGCAAATCAATGCGCTTTTTATTCATCCTGGGAGCTCTTTTAGTCTCTTTAACCCTTCCTGCCTCTCGGTCCCACTCGCAACGATCGGGGGATGTCGAAAAGCAAATCAATGCGCTGCTTGCGCGCATGACGCTTGCGGAGAAACTCGGACAACTGCAACAGCTCGACGGCCATGCCGACGGTCGTTTCAAGGATGACCAGCCGGAATTGGTCCGCAAAGGATTGTTGGGTTCGACGCTAAATGTGCGCGGCGTGAAAAACACAAAC
>CAZVHN010000541.1:0-5284 GCA_964626895.1 uncultured Chloracidobacterium sp.
TCGATAGCAATTTACCGCCGCTAAAAACGGTAAATGGTAGCGTCCAGTCAGTTGTTAGCCCTGGGAGTCCGTTCACTTACTCGATAGTTTTCCGCAACAGCGGCGATGTGGCGGCCCGCGCGGTCGTCGTCACCGACGATCTTCCGTCGCAAGTTGAATACGTGGTCTCCTCTCTGAGTTTGGATAACCGGATCCTCACTGACGCCGCAGATGGCGACGAAGGAACTGTGCAAGGCCGCCGAGTAGTGTTTGAGCTTCCCTCCGTAGCGCCGGGACAACTAGTCACTCTCTCATTTAGGGCGCGTTTGAGCGGCGTAACTCCCGCCGGAGTCGGTGTGATCAACTTCGCGACGCTTACCGGTCAGAACATCTCGCCTGCCACCAGCTCAGTGGCTGTAGTCGTCGTCGATCCGTTCGGTACTGTCTTCTCCGGGAGGGCCGGCGGCGCAGCGCCAATTCCAGGCGCACGCGTCGCAATTCTCCTCGACCAGGACGAGAGCTCCAGTCTGAACATTCCACCGGGGATTGGGTTTCCGCCAAATGTTCAGAATGAAAACCCCTACGCAACAGACGTAATGGGCCGCTTTAGTTTCGCCTTGCTTGCAGAACAACTGGGGACGCAAGTTTCTCCGGCTCGCTACTTCATGAAAGTATCCGCTCAAGGGTACTCAACACGAATGCTCGAGATTACGCTACGCCCAACTCAGGCGGGTCTTTTCACACTCACCGTGCACGCGCTCGATGGCCAACCGCTGGCGCGCGCCGGGGGTTTCGAGCTGGTGCGCGCGGATGTGAGCATCGATGATCTGGCGTCGCTGGTGCTCAACATTCCGATGTTTGAACCGCGTGGACTTGAGATTACCAAGTCGGTGGATCGTCCGCGCGTTGAAATCGGCGACGCCGTGGCTTATCGACTTGAGGTCCACAACCCCACGGCAGCGACAGTATCAGACGTCGTAGTTAACGACCGGCTGCCGCTTTCATTTCATTACGCCAGCGGTACCGGACGGCTCACCGTGGGCACGACAGCCGAGCGGCCGATAGAACCTGAGATTGCCGGCTCTGAGCTGCTGTTTCGCATCGGTGAGATCACCCCCGGCGGCAGCGCTCGTTTGCTCTATCGCGTGCGCGTGGGAGCTAACGCAGGTGAAGGCGAACAGGAAAACGTGGCGGTCGCTGCCGGTTTGTTTCCCAGCGGCGAACGCGACCAGACCCAACCTGCCCGAGCTACCGTTGTGGTGGGCGCTGGTGCTTTTTCTACTCGCCAGATAATTGTCGGCCGGGTGTTTGTTGATGAGAATCGCAACGGCAAATTTGACGAAGGCGATCTGCCGTTGCCGGAGGTGAGACTGTATCTCCACTCGGGCCAGTCCGTGGTGACAGACTCTCAGGGCCTTTATAACCTTCCCTCTTTGGGCGATGGCTCTCAGGTGCTCTCACTCGATCCCATCACCATCTCGAGTCGTTACCAGCTTTCGGACAGCGGCACACTCGCGGGTCGCAGCTGGACCAGATTATTGCGAACCCCTGTTGGCGGCGGCGCCCTCTTGCGTCAGAACTTCGCCCTCGTTCACCGCGAAGAAGCGAAAACAGAACTTTCTCAGGTCAGCCCTGCAACGGCCCAACCCTCACCGCTGACACCCTCCGAGGCCGTGCCCGACTCTCTCACTTCCTCCGATTCCATTGGGAATGGCCCTACACGCATCGAGTTGCCACGACAGCCGTACCCTAACTCGTTTCGGGTCCAGCTCGCGACTGACGAAGAGTTCGCACACATCGTCTTCGATGAGACGGTAGCAACCACGACAAACCTGGCCACGGCGTTGGCACCCGGTCGCTACTATCGCCGCGTCGCTTCGCTTAGTTCCCAGACACTCGCCTTCTCCAAGCCGGAAATATTCGAAGTTAAGTCATTGAGCACCGAGTCATTCGTAACGACGGAGACTCTCGAACCGGTCGCTCCCGGTGACGTCAAAATCCTGACTCCTGAAGCTAACGCGGTTGTGATGTCTGCGGCGATGGAGCTCAACGCTCGCGTCGCGCTGAATTGGAAAGTTAAGTGTGAGATCAACGGGAAAGTCGTTTCCGAAAAGAATATCGGCACCGTTCGTCAGGATCAGAAGAACAACATTACAACGTTCACTTACGTGGGCCTTGAACTACGGCCGGGGCCAAACACCGTTCGCGTGGTCGCAATCAGTCCGCAGGGCGCAACCGGGAATGCTCAGGAATTAATCGTACTCGGACGAGGTCCAGCGCAACGATTGGAGATTCTTCCCGAGAAACGTGAAATTCAGACTGGCGGCCGCGATTCGACCACCCTGCGTGTCCGCGCGTTCGATCAGTGGGGCAGCCCCGCGGCCGACGATCAGGTGGCGCTGGAAACGTCCGCCGGTGAGCTGGTACGGACTGATAGCAAACCGGGAGCGAAAGCGGCTGAAGATCGGGCTGCGGAAATAAGGTCTTCGTCAGATTCCAAGATCTCAAACCGATCCGCTTCGGTCCCGGGCGATCGGGCAAACAAACAAGCATCGGGACAAAGCCAGGTTATCGTTCCTCTGGTGCAGGGCGAGGCGATTGTTAGACTGGTCGCTTCCGGCGCTCCCGGCGAAGCACGACTCCACGCGCAGATGGGCCAAACCGAAGCGGAAGCGAAGGTGCGAATCACCCCCGAATCGAGACCGACGATTCTGGTGGGCCTGGCGGAGATGACTGTGGGCCAGTCAGTGCCCGAAGTTAACTTGCGCGGTGAAGAGGGTCATCTGCGCAATCGCCTCAGTTTCTTCTACAGTGGACCTATCGGTGAGCAAAATCTTCTGACCCTATCGTACGACACACAGCGGCCAATCAATCGCACGGCCGGACGTGACCGGCTCTTCCAACTGGATCCGCTCGATCGCGTCTACCCATTGTTCGGCGATTCATCGACGCGCTACGAAGCGGCCCAATCGAACTCGAAACTGTATGCGCGGTTGGATCGCAAGCGCTCCTACGCAATGTTTGGAGACTTTGAAGCCGACATGGAAGACCTGACGCTCGCGGGTTATGCGCGCAAACTCACCGGCGTGAAGGTCCACCTGGAAAACTCAGAAGGTGACTTTGTATCGGTCACCGGTGCCCGCCCCGACACGGCGTTTGCACGTGACGTCTTCGCGGCCGGCACGCTGGGCTTACTGCGCCTCTCGCACGGTGAAATTCTTCCAGGATCGGAAACGGTGGTGCTGGAGGTCCGCGACCGGCGCAACCCTGAGATTATTCTTTCGCGTGAGACCCTGGGACGCTCGATTGATTACAACTTGAATCCACTAACCGGGGAGCTCTTCTTCCTCCGCTACATATCTACTTTCGACTTCAACCTCAACCTGACCCAGTTGGTAGTCACCTATGAACATCGTGCTAATTCTCTTTCGAGCGCCGTATACACTGCGCGCGCGCGCAAGACTTTTCCCGAGCTCGGTCTGCAACTGGGATTTGCGGGAGTGATGCAGCGTCAGGAGGATACCGGCTCGTTCGTGCTGGGTGGCATCGATGGCGAAAAGACCCTGCCAAACAAGGGGACGTTGCGTTTTGCTGTTGCTCGCAGCCAGGGCGAAATCATGGGCTTAGGGAACTTCTTCGAGACTGGCTCGAGCGAACACAATGGCAATGCCGTCGACATTCAGCTTAACCAGCCTCTCAGCTTTTATCAGGGCGTGGTTCGCGCGCGATATTCCGCTGCCTCAGCGGGCTTCTTGAATCCATTCGGCGCGACTGTCACAGCAGGGTCGCGACGCGGGGAGGTCTCCTTCGAACTGAAACCGCGTTCATCGACTCTTTTGCGGTTCGGTGTGATGGATGAACGAAACCAAACGTCAACGGTTGATAACAGCCGGCTGACCTTCTCCGCTGGATGGGACGAAACTATCAACGAGCGCGTTCGTTTGCATCTGGGATACGATCATCGCAGCCTTGACGACGCGCTCTCCGATCGCAGCACTGAATCAAATTTAGTCACGGTGGGAGCGGATGTGAAGCTGACGGACAAGCTCCAGATCGCCGTCAAACGTGAACAGAATCTGGGCGAGGCTGATCCGACTTACCCCGACCAGACCACTCTGGCCGCTACCTACAAGGTCAATAAGTGGGCCAAGCTATTCTTCACGCAGCGTTTGGCTTCAGCAGCGATCACGCCCATTGCCGATTTTTCCGGCAGCGGGGCCGGATTTGCTTCCTCAGGCGCGCGCCGGGAAACTGCTCTTGGCATCGAAACCCGACTCGGCAAATATAGCTCGATGATTGGCCGATATCAGCTCGAGAACGGCATCAACGGCACTGATAGTTTTGCGGTGATTGGTTTGCAGAATCGGCTGCCTATCAATAAAGAGTTTTCGCTTGAGCTTGGTTTCGAGCGTGGTTTTCACATCGCGGGTAATGGCGAGAGTTTCAACAGCGTGACCTTAGGGCTGGGCTGGCAACCAACCAAAGACTTCCGCTCGTCCGCCCGCTATGAGTTTCGCGATCGTGCGGGTGCGGGCCAACTGCTTGCGTTGGGTGCGGCCGGGCGAATTCGAGAGGGCATCACGGCGCTCTCTCGTTTCCAGTTTTCACGCACAGGTTTCGAAGGTCGTCACGGTTCATCGATGGAAGGTACAGCAGCCTTAGCGTATCGGCCTCTGAAATCCGATCGTGCTGGTCTACTGTTTAGTTTCACTCATCGTTCGAGAGTTCAGGATGCGGCACAGGGATCGTCAGTCGAGACTCGCGATCGTCTGGATGCGCTAAGCACTGATGGTTATTTTCAAGCTACCGACCGCCTGGAGCTCTACGGACGCTTGGCGCTGCGGTTTGGCGCCAACGGACAAGCTGATCTGCCTTTCGTTTCAACGTTCACTTATTTGGCGCAGGGACGTGCGCAGTATCGTCTGACGCGCCGGTTCGACTGGGCCGTTGAGATGCGCCGGTTGACTCAGCCATCCACCGGCACCAGCCGCTCAGTTTATGGGAGCGAGGTTGGATATTGGGCCCTGCCCGATCTACGTGTAGGGTTGGGTTACAACTTCAGCGCGAAGCATGAACCTCTGGGAGTCGTTGCCTTACCCGCAAGTCGAGGTTTTTACTTCACGCTAACTTCCAAACTCTCTCGCCTTTTTGATCTCATGGGGACCGCGCAAGATGGATTCGTGGGAAAGGGCAAGGAACAGTCGGCCGAGGTTGACAAAAAGTGAGTGTGCGTCACTCAGACTGCACATGCTCACTTAGTAACGAGAAGGTCCTGAGAACATTTTCCAACATGCTAAAACCCGGA
>CAZVHN010000542.1:0-6260 GCA_964626895.1 uncultured Chloracidobacterium sp.
AAACCCATGCCGTGCTGTGGAATGAGAGTCCTGAGAGCGTGCAACATGTCTCGCGGCACGTCCGGGTCGGCGTTTTCGTTCACAGTGAGGCCGGCAGTCGTGTGTTGCACATAAAGCACGACTACACCTTCGCGCGCGCCCGATTCTTTCAGTCGCTCCCGTACCTGGTCCGTGAACTCAACCAGCTCTTCACGTGAGTGCGAGCGTACCTTGATGGTGTGCATAGCCGGCCATTGTAAAGCTTTTGCGTAGAATGAAAACTGCTGCGGCGAGTGGCTAGGTAAGTTTGAGCTTGAGCTCAGATTCAGTGAGTTTTCGAATCCCGGAGGGATTTAAGTTAATAGCCGTGGGCGAGCATTGCGCGACGCCCACGGAAGATGGGAGATAAGATTCCTGACCCTCCTAAGGTACTAGACGCGTAAGTCTAATGATTTCAACAACGGCGCTTTCGCGTCTTGTACCTCGCAATTAATAACGCGGGCCGCCCGCGTCGGATGCTGAAAGGGTCAAACAGGGCCGAGGGTGTGACCGCTTTCAGGGTCAAAACGTTTTTCTTTTGACTATCCGTGGGCGTCGCGCAACTCGCCCACGGCTATTAACTTACATCCCTCCGGGATGCTGAGCTCCGGGTTTCCCCCCTGAGCCTGCGATTAAAAAACTCAATTACCGTTGAGACGAAATCACCGTTGAGGAACCCGTGTCTTCCTGTAGGCGACAATTTGATCTCAAACTCTTTCCCCAGGCTCTTCAACCGATCTCGCAATAGCAGGGCCTGGTTGACAGGCACGTTCTCATCCTTTTCGCTGTGTAGGATAAGCACTGGGGATTTAAGTTTTTTCATTTCCAAAATCGGCGACCGCTCCTTGATTGCTTTTTCGGTCATACCGGCTTCGACTTCCATGTTCTTGCGGATGCCCTCAATCGTGACTTCATCGTAGGCCTTCTTAAAGTCGTACGCTCCGGCGCCGAACACCGCAGCCTTGACCTCGGTTCCCAGTCGCAACGTCATCAGCGAGGCCGCAATCGCGCCACGTGAGTAGCCGAAGATCCCCATCTTCTTTGCATCCACGTGGGGCTCGCGCTGGAGTTTCTTAAAGCCTGTGATTAGTGCCTTGACCGTTGCGGGTCCAACAAAATCACGTTTCCCTTGTGATTTTCCGAAGCCGGGTTGTTCCACGGACAAACAAGCAAATCCTTGCTGGGCGAGTTCTAGCGCAGGCTACGCGGCGAGAAAAACATTCCTATCACGAGAACGTTTAGTTTCCGGCGCCGGTTTGGGTCCTCGTTAGCTATGCTCGATCATCAAAGCTGAGGATGGTATCGATCTCATGAGACCGCTGCGTGAGTGATGAGTAGCCAATGTTCACTTCTCTTGCGAGGCGCGACGACGCAAAAGCGCCCAGCCCGTGGGAAGCACCGCAGCAGCGAGCAGGATCTTGATGATGTCGCCGGGAATAAATTCCAGCACAGTAAGTTGAAAAGCGGCTGAGAGTGATGTGTTTGTGAGCAGTGCAAACCAGGCCCAGCCGGAAAGCATAATCACGGCCGAGCCAATCGCCATCGAGGCGGCGGCTGTCAGAAAGCGCTTGTCCCAGCCGTGCTCGGCAAAGGCGCCGGTAATGAAAGCAGCCGCGGGGAAAGCAAACAGGTATCCACCGGTGGGACCGAACAGGTGGGGAATACCACTCGTGCCGCCATAGAAAAACGGCAGACCGCTCGCACCCTCAATGAGATAGACAATCATAGCCATTGCGCCGAGGCGAGAGCCCAGCAGCGCGCCCGTCAACAGCACCGCAAAGGTCTGACCGGTAATCGGCACCGGGCCGATCGGAATCACAATCTGCGCAGACAGCGCCGTCAGCAAACTGAAAGCAAAGACCAGAGAAACCGCTCGGGTCCAATCCAGCGGCGCCAGGGCCGCAGCGATCAACGTGTCAGGTTTGGCGTATGAAGTGTGCATAGTTTCGAGTTCGGAGTTCTGAGTTCTGAGTTCTGAGTACTGAGTACCGAGTACTGAGTACTGAGTACTGAGTTCTGAGCTCTGAGTTCCGAGCAGGTTTGGCCAAGTCAGTTTCTGGAGACGCCACCAATCATAAACTCGGAACCCGAAACTCGGAACTCAGAACTCAGTACTCAGAACTTCTTATTATTAGTCGGCGGCCATTGCATCCGCACGAGCCTGGGGTGCTTCGGCCTTTAAAGCACCGATGCGCATTGCATAGAACGAGCGCCACACGAATGTGGCTGAAATCAAAAAGAAAACCAGCGCCAGAATGTGGCTAATCATCGGCCCATTCTCGCCAAATTGTCCGCGCGGATTTGCAATTGACACGGCCAGTTCAACTGCCAGCAGCCCAAATAGCGTGGTGAACTTAATGACCGGGTTCATGGCGACTGACGAAGTATCCTTAAAGGGATCGCCCACGGTATCGCCCACAACGGTCGCATCGTGAAGGGCGGTGCCCTTCATTTTCAGATCAACTTCCACGACTTTCTTGGCATTGTCCCAGGCTCCACCTGCGTTGGCCATGAAGATCGCCTGATACAGTCCGAAGATCGCGATTGAAAACAGGTATCCGATAAAGAAGAATGGTTCTACAAACGCAAAAGCCAGCGTCGAGAAGAAGACCGTGAGGAAGATATTAAACATGCCCTTCTGCGCATACTGCGTGCAGATCTCCACCACCTTCTTGCTATCTTCCACCGACGCTTTTTCGACGCCTTCCAACCGGATGTTTGCCTTGATGAACTCCACCGCGCGATAAGCGCCGGTTGTTACCGCCTGCGTGGAAGCGCCCGTGAACCAGTAGATGACCGCGCCCCCCGTAACCAGGCCCAGGACAAACGGGGCGTGCAGCAGTGAAAGGTTTTCCGTGTCAGTCGTCAATCCATTTGTCAGGGTCATCATGATCCCAAAGATCATGGTTGTGGCCCCGACCACGGCTGTGCCAATCAGCACCGGCTTTGCGGTCGCCTTAAAGGTATTGCCCGCGCCATCGTTTTCTTCCAGCAGGTGTTTCGCGTGGGCAAAATTGACGTCCATGTTGAAGTCTCGCTTGATCTCCGCTTCGACGTCGGGCACCTGCTCAATCAGCGACAGTTCATAAACAGACTGTGCGTTGTCAGTTACGGGACCATACGAGTCGACGGCTATGGTCACCGGGCCCATGCCAAGAAAGCCGAAGGCCACCAGGCCAAAGGCAAAAACGGGGGCCGCGACCATCAAAGGATCAAGCCCCATTGTACTAAAGTAGTAAGCGATCGACATCAGGGCCACAATGCTCATTCCCAGCCAGTAGGCGGAGAAGTTTCCCGCCACCAGTCCGGAGAGAATATTGAGCGACGCGCCACCTTCCCGCGAAGACGTAACCACTTCAGCTACGTGCCTTGAGTCGGTTGAAGTAAAGATCTTAACCAGCTCCGGAATAATCGCGCCGGCCAGCGTGCCGCAGGAGATGATCATCGACAGCTTCCACCAGAGGCTCGGATCTCCGCCCAGAGTGGGGATCGTGAGGTAGGAAATAATGAATGTGACGATTACTGAGACAATGGAAGTGATCCAGACTAAAGAAGTAAGCGGACTTTCAAAGTTCATCTTTTCAGCATTGCCGAAACGAGCCTTGGCAATCGCGTCGTTAATGAAATAAGAACCCGCGCTCGCTATGATCATCATGATGCGCATCACAAAGATCCAAACCAGCAACTGCACTTGCACCGTGGGATCGCGCACACCCAGCAAAATAAATGTGATCAGGGCCACGCCGGTCACGCCATAAGTTTCAAAGCCGTCGGCGCTCGGGCCCACGGAATCGCCTGCATTATCGCCGGTGCAGTCGGCAATCACGCCCGGGTTGCGCGCATCATCTTCCTTAATCTTGAAGACGATCTTCATCAAGTCAGAACCGATATCCGCAATCTTCGTGAAGATGCCGCCGGCGATGCGCAGGGCTGCTGCGCCCAGCGACTCACCGATCGCAAATCCGATAAAGCAGGGACCCGCATAATCGCCAGGTATGAACAGCAGAATGCAAAGCATGATCAGCAGCTCGACGCTGATCAGCATCATGCCGATACTCATGCCCGCGCGCAGCGGAATTGCATACAGGGGAAAAGGCTTGCCTTCCAGACTGGCGAAAGCGGTGCGGGAGTTTGCGAACGTGTTGACGCGAATTCCAAACCAGGCAACGCCGTAACTGCCGGCGATGCCCACCAAACTAAACGCCAGAATGATCGCGACGCGAAACGGTTCCATTCCGGACAAGACACCGAAATAAAGCACGATGACGATGCCAATGAATACTTCCAGAATCAGGATGAACTTGCCCTGTGTGATCAGGTAGGTTTTGCAGGTCTCGTAAATAAGCTCCGAGATCTCGCGCATGGCACGATGCACAGGAAGGTTTTTCAAGTTCATGTACATGGCCAGACCAAACAGCAGGCCCAACATACACACCACGATCCCGGCCAGAAGCAGGTTGTGACCGTTAATGCCGCCGAAGAAAGTGACGTCGGAAAGGTCAGGCAGTATGAGACTGGCTTCGCCACCACCATGCGATTGCGCAAAAGCGGGCGACGCCCCAAGGCTCGCAAAGGCAAGAGTCACGGTCAGGGTCAACAGTGAACGGCCGGCACGCGATAAGGCTGATAAGTGACGAGGAGTAGTTAAGTTGTTATTCATGATGTTCTAAAAAGCTGCGCAAGCGCCAGTAGCCTGATGATTGAGACAGCAATAGTTTCCGTTTCCGGAACGGTTCCTTTCTGATCTTTATAGCGGCGAGTCTAAAAGTTTCGAACAGCTCCGGGCGCAGTCTTCGGTGCAGCGTGCGCCGCTCGAAGCCGCGTCGCCCCACCTCTGCCGAGCAACCCTTCCTGTTGAAACTGGGTATTATCCTGATAAGTGGGCAAACTGTCCAGAAGCCCAGTTGCGTCTCAGTTTGAACTTGAGAGGCTAAGCTCTTGAGCGCGGTAACACCGGGTCAACTCAACCAGCGCCAGAGGCGGCGCAGAAGATAGCCAGTGCCTAAAACCTCGCGATGGTCCGTTTCATGCCGGCCCTGAACCATTCAACGCACGTCATAAGGTCATCGGTCCAATCTTCGTTCGGGTGAGCCGAGACTGGTTGCATTTTCTCTATGAGTTCGGGAGACGCGGGCCTCGGCAAGAGCCATCGGCCGACCGTGTAGAGGAAGCTGCTCCAGTCTCTAGTTGTCGGCTGCATTGACACTGCAAGGATGTCGAATTCACCGAACCGATACGGCCGCGTTGGCTGGCCTGTCGCGGCGTCGACGCCTCCGCGCGTTCGCTGCACCTCGGCGACGAACTTGCTTTTGCGCACTTTCGGCAAGCCTCGTTCACTCCTTTGAATCTTTACCTGAATACTCACCTGCCCACTTCCATCCTCGAGGAGGAAGTCGTATGCGGCGTCGCCAACGATCTCGACTTCTGTATAGCCTTGAAGCTTCTCGAGCACGTTCGGGATGAAGGCCGCCTCAGCGATGATGCCGCGGATGCCGCGCATTGTGAGGTCACTTCCGCGGTCCATAGCCTCCAAAATGAGTTCGGCTGGTGTGTTGAGTTTCGCTTCAATCGCATGGATCGGGATCTCCCTGCGGAGATGCTTGAAGACTGTTAGGCGCTCCTCCGGGGAACACTCCTCGAGGAGCTTTGGGACGTTATCTTTTTTCGTCATCCGCCCATGGGGCGTCCGGCATTCGGTGCCTCGCACGCCTAACCCAAATACGGCGAGATTATGATTTAACGATCGGCCTAGTGTAAGCTATGCGGCGTCCGATTTACCAGATACTATGTTCGCTCCATCGAACGCCCAGCTTTCACTCAAAGTCCCCTACAAGCGTCTCTCCGTGCCTCGGTTCAAGCCGTACTATAAGACCGCGCTCGGAGCCGCGTACCTTGAAGACGCGCGATCCATCCTGCAGGCGCTCCCGTCACACTCGGTGGACGCGATCGTCACGTCGCCGCCGTACGCGCTCCATTTTAAGAAGGAATACGGCAACGTCGAGAAGGAAGACTACGTCGAGTGGTTTCTCCACTTCGCGCGTGAGTTCTACCGCGTCCTGAAAGACGACGGCAGCTTCGTCCTTAATATCGGCGGCAGCTACAACAAGGGAGTGCCGACGCGCTCACTGTACCAATACAAGCTCTTGATCGAGCTCGTGGAGAAGATCGGGTTCCATCTAGCGCAGGAGTTCTACTGGTACAACCCGGCGAAGATGCCGATGCCGGCAGAGTGGGTGACGGTG
>CAZVHN010000543.1:0-8826 GCA_964626895.1 uncultured Chloracidobacterium sp.
GAGGAACGCGGCAAGCTGGATCTATTGAAGGAGATGCGCGCGATCTCCGAGATGGCGCGCGTCAGTTACGTGCGGCAAGGCGAGGCTCTCGGCCTGGGCCACGCAGTGCTGCAAGCTCGCGACCTGGTGGGAGACGAGCCATTCGCAGTAATGCTCAGCGACGACATCATCGACGCAGAAACTCCCGGGTTGAAGCAGCTTCTCGACGTCTATGAAAAATACGACGCGCCGGTTCTGGGCACGATGCAGGTTGCCGGAGAAGCAATCTCTCGCTTTGGCGTGATCGATGTCGATGAGGTGGAAGACGGCGTCTACAAGATTAAGGACATGGTTGAGAAGCCGACGTTTTCAGAAGCACCTTCTGATCTCGCCATCATCGGTCGCTATGTTCTGACGCCGGACATATTTGACGAGATCGAGAAAACAACAGCTGGAGCAATCGGCGAGATACAAATCACCGACGCGATGCGTTCGCTTCTGAAGAAGCGACCATTTTATGCGGTGCGATTCAAGGGCACGCGCCACGATGCCGGCGACAAGCTGGGGTTCTTAATGGCCACTGTTGAGTTTGCTTTGAAGCGTAAAGATCTGGCGCCAGCTTTTCGCGAGTATCTAAAGTCGCTGAAGCTATAGATCGGTCGTGGCTGATATTGTGTGCGAATGAGCGGCCCTGCCACGCTAAGTGCCAGGAGAGCCACTCAACTACAGAACCATTTGCGGTAGCCAATGGATCCACCAGTCAAGTACGCAGAAATCCACTCAACCCATTGGTTACCGTTCTTAACGTTTAGGTGCTCTGTTACCGTCCTGAATGTTTAGGTGGCTCGGATTGGGTTGAGTGCTACAACTTACGGAGTGTCTTGCGGTCGCGTTTGAGTGGCTCCAACTGGTATTGAGTGGCGGGATCCATTGGCTACCGCAAATGGTTCCGTGTGTTGTGTGGCTACTGCTCACGCTGACAAAATATACTTGGGCCAGGAAGAACCCACGATCGTATTCTTCGCTGCTATGATCACATACGTCGACGTAAGATTTTGACGTGTCACATACGACAGATTGAGCAACATGTCGAATCAGAAACCATTTGCCGGACGCGCAGCAATCATCACCGGCGCGACCCGAGGAATCGGACGGGCCATCGCGCTGGAACTCGCCCGCCGCGGTGCTGACGTCGCATTCAACTACGCGAAGAGCGCCGAGGCCGCTGAGTCGCTGACCAAAGAACTGGAAGCCCTCAGCGTGCGTGCTCTCGCAAGACAGTGCGATGTGGCAAACACTGAGGCCGCCGCGGAGATGGTTAAGCAGGTGAAAGAAGCTTTTGGAAGAATTGATTTTTTGGTGAACAATGCGGGTGTCACTCGCGACAATCTGATCCTGCGCATGAAGGAGAACGATTGGGATGAAGTGATGGATACGAATCTCAAAGGCGCGTGGAATTTTGCCAAAGCAGCCTTGCGGGTGATGCTGAGACAGGATAACGGCGGGTCCATTCTCAACGTCTCGTCGATAAGTGGCAGTGTGGGAATGGCCGGGCAGTCGAATTATTCCGCTTCCAAGGCCGGCATGATTGGTTTAACTAAAGCGCTGGCGAAGGAAGTGGCGAGTCGAAAAGTAACTGTCAACGCTCTGGCGCTGGGCATGGTCTCCACGGACATGGTGGGCGCGCTCGATGAAACTTACCGCACGAAGATTCTCGAACAGATTCCCCTCGGCCGTTTCGCCGAAGCCGACGAGGTCGCGCGCATTGCCTGCTTCCTGCTTTCCGATGATGCTCGCTACATCACCGGCCAGGTGATTCAGGTCGACGGCGGCCTGGCGATATGAACCAAGGGCCGTTGCCGATTGCCAATTGCCGTTTGTCTCGTTAGCGGCTTTGCCGGGTTCATTTACGATTTACGATTCACGGTTTACGCATAACGCTCAAACCTACTCTCATGAAAGCCATTCAAGTTTCCAAAGTCGGCGGTCCCGAAGTTCTTGAGTTCGTCGATATTTCCACACCCGAGCCTAAGGCAAACGAAGCGTTGGTCCAGATCAAAGCGGCGGGCGTGAATTTTATCGACGTCTACTACCGCGAGGGGCGATATCCTGCGCCCTTACCATTCATTCTGGGGCAGGAAGCAGCAGGTGTTGTAAGCGCGATCGGTCCAGAAGTTTCCCATGTGAAGCCGGGCGACCGGGTGGCGTATACCGGCGTCCTGGGAAGTTATGCCGAGGTTGCGGCGGTGCCCGCCGATCGTCTCGTTCAAATACCTGAAAAACTGGGTTTCAACCAGGCGGCGGCTGCCATGCTCCAGGGAATGACGGCGCACTACCTGAGCCACAGCACCTTTCCGATAAAGGCGGGACAAACGGTGCTGATTCATGCTGCTGCAGGCGGTGTGGGTTTGTTGCTGGTCCAGATGGCGAAGAAGCTGGGCGCGCGCGTGATTGGCACCGCAGGTTCAGACGAGAAGGCGAAGCTGGCGCGCGACGCCGGCGCCGATGAGTTGATCATCTATACGAAGCAAGATTTTGAAAAAGAAACCCTACGCCTCACTGACGATAAAGGTGTGGACGTCGTCTATGACGGCGTGGGAAAGACCACCTTCGAAAAGGATCTCAAAGTCCTCGGCCCGCGCGGCTATTTGGTTCTCTTCGGTGGCGCGAGTGGAGCAGTGCCTCCCTTTGATCTCATGCAACTTACCAAACACGGGTCGCTATTTGTCACGCGGCCCAGCCTGAACCACCACATCGCCACCCGCGCGGAACTGGAGCAACGCTCCAGCGATGTGTTGCAGATGATTGTCTCCGGCGATCTGAAACTCCGAATACACAAAGCCTACCCGCTATCTCAAGCGCAGGAAGCGCATCGTGATCTCGAAGGCAGAAAGACAAGCGGGAAGTTATTGTTGATTCCGTAGTCACCCAGGAGTGCGCCTTTGGAGTGCGCCGGTAGAGCGAAGCGGCAACCGAGGCAACTCAACCAGCGCCGGAGGCGCGGCAGAAGGTAGCCAGGGGCAAGCGCTTGGCGCGCCGCCCCTGGGTTACGTCAATTACACGACCTGCCCTGAAAGGGCGTAAGGAATCTCGCAATATCTGAATATCTGGAAATGTTGAAACTCAACGCGACTGAACCCAATGGGCGCCATGTTTGGTGATACTTGCTCCGCCCTTTCAGGGCGCGGTTCTAATTATCGGACTTGATCCAGGGGCTTCGCGCAAAGCCGCTTGCCCCTAGCTACCTTCTGCCGCGCTTCCCGCGCTAGTCCGTGAATGTGCCGAACGCTAAACGTGGATTTGAGCAGGTGCAGTCGATTCGGGCGACAGCACGAGCGACGGTGTCGGCAGGATCCTGGCCGATTGCTGTTGCGCCGTATTCTCCCGCGTGGCTGACATCAAAGCGAGAAGCGTAATGACGATGAATAGAGTTGTTCTCAGCACTTGACCATCACTCTTCCTTCGCAGTCTAAAGGACCCCTACTCCCTTGATTAACACCGCAGACGAGAAGTTCGTGGGAATTATTTTATCGATGGCAAATCCGGGGGATCTCCGATCTCCAGATCTCAGTTCGAGCAATCTGAGATCTGAGATCTGAGATTTGAGATTTGAGATTTGAGATTTGAGATAATCTGAGACTTGAGATCTCAGACTAGTCGCGGCGACTTCCCGTGAAACGCAACAAAAAGAAGAATAGGTTGATGAAATCCAGGTAGAGAGACAGGGCGCCAACCACCGAGTACGCACCCACCCGGCCGTCCGGCAGTGCGACAGCCATCTGCTTTAGGCGTTGGGCGTCCCAGGCCGTAAGACCGGTAAAAACCAAAACGCCGACCACCGAAATCACGAACTGCAGGGCGCTGCTTTGCCAGAAGATGCCGACGATCGAAGCAAGGATGAGACCAATTAAACCCATGAACATGAATTGGCCCACGCCAGCCAGACTTCTCTTAGTGACGGTACCGAAGACCGCTGTGGCGCCGAACATTCCGGCAGTAATGATGAAGGTCGAGGTTATCGACGCGCCGGTATAAATCAGCAGGATTACAGACGAAGTGACTCCCATAAGCGCCGAGTACAAGATGAAGAGCCCGGCCGCGGTCGCCGGTGAGACCTTATCGACGCGTGCTGAGAGATAAATGACGAGTCCGAGCTGAGCGATGATCAGGGCCCAAAACACGATCCGGTTAAGGATCAGCATTTCGATAAGCGCGGGCGACGCCGCCACCGCAAAGGCGGTTACGGCAGTCACCAGCAAACCGGCAAACATCCAGCCGTACACCCGACTCAGAAAAGCGCCGACACGTTCGTCGCGCACGTCCGCAACCTGCGGCGAAGTAAACGAAGATTGGTTCCAGCTCATGATTCCCCTTCCTGATTCATTTAACACTCAAGATTGACTCTGGGTCCTCATTATACGCCCCTTCCCACAATTTTTCCCGGCTGCGCAGAAGAGGTTACTGGTGCAGCTTGGTCAGAATGGTTTGATAGCAGCCAGCGGCAGAACCTAAAAGCGAAATCATTTAGCCGCGGATACACGCGGATGAACGCGGATCAGAGCGAAAACCACGACAGGCACACCAAGCCAGTCCTGAAAATTGAAGGGGGACCACAAAAGCACGATTCAAGCACCGCTAACTTGCAGGTCGGGAAGGGGGCAAAGCGGAGCGCGCCCCCGCTCAAGCTGCAAATTTGCTAGGCTTAATTTGTCAATTCAAGCTTGAGTGGCTGAGGATCTTGAGCGGGGGCGCGCTCCGCTTTGCCCCCTTCCTTACCTGCAAATTACCGTAGGCCCTTTTGGGTTTTCACACTCGCTACCGCTCGCGGTTCCGTATAGAATGACACCGTCGACGTGGCAAACTGCGCTAGCGCCGACAAAAGTCTTGACACTCTTTTCGCTCCCTGCCTATAGTAGCCCCCTCGCTTCCAATGCGAAGCGTTGACAGTCTCAATGAGAATCCGGCCCCGCACGCGGTGCCGGACCAAAACCGAAAATCAAATGATCGATAGCACTTGCTCACTTACTTACTTCGCTTTTACGTACCGCTTCTTCTCCAATGGGAGGAGCGGGCCGGCGAATTGTGAGCGTGAAGTGCTGAAGACCTGAAGTATCTAAGCACCAAAGCTTTTTAAACGAGCCAGCCGCGACTTCCAGAGAAGAACCAGTCGCGGCTGGCTTTTTTTCTGCGAAACGGCAAAGGGGCTTCGGACCAAAAACAGGAACTATCCGAAGATTACGCGGATTTGGTGAAAGTCAGTTGGGTTGAACATCTTCCATGCTTTACAACAGTGCACGTTTTTTGGAGAAAGTGCTTCAGAACCACATCTCAGCTGCTTACTGCTAAATCTGTAATCTGCGTAATCTGCGGATTAATGGCGCTGGAAAATGCTAACTACTGCTGGGAAGGAATCACCATCATGAACATCGAATACTGGCGCACTGAGATAGACGAGCTCGACCGAGAGCTACTGCGACTCTTGAATCGCCGCGCCCGACTCGCAATGAAGGTCGGTGCTTTGAAGAGGGCCGCCGGATTGCCTTGCTGCGATCCGGAACGCGAGCTTGCTGTGCTCAGGGATCTTCAAAAAGCCAACACTGGCCCGCTCGACGAGCGCGCCATAACCAAACTCTTCCGGCGCATCATCCGGGAGTCAAGGGATATGGAAACGAAAATGTTGGTAGGAGAAGAACAAAGCGTGGGAACCGGCAATGGGGCACGCAGAGCAACAATTACAGGCGACTCCATCGCGGAGGGAGTCGGGCCACACGAGGTCTTGTTGTGAGTAGTTCGCGTCCACCGAGAGTAGCTTTTCAAGGTGAGCAGGGAGCGTTCAGCGAGGATGCTGCGATCAAGTTGCTCGGACCTCAGATCCAGCTCGTGCCGCGCCGCACCTTCGAGACGCTTTTCAGAAGTCTTGATGAAGGCCTGGCTGAATACATTCTAGTGCCGGTTGAAAACAGTCTCATTGGAGCAATCCAACCTGCGGTCGACCTGCTTAACAAAAGCTCGTTGGGCATCGTCGGGGAGGTGGCAATACCGATTCGGCAGCTCTTAATCGGATGCCCGGGCGCCGTGTTCGAAGAGATTGTAGCGGTTGAATCTCATCCGGCAGCCCTCGCGCAGTGTAGCCGCTTCTTTGCCGCTCATCCCCGTATCAAAAGAATCGAAACGGATGACACCGCCGGAAGCGTGGCTCGGATAGTTGAGGGCCGCGACCGCACACGCGCCGCCATAGCCGGAAGGCGCGCCGCGGAAGTCTACGGAGGATCCATTCTTAGAGAAAACCTCGAAGATCGTCCGGATAATTACACGCGGTTTCTCCTGCTGTCCGGGAGAACAAGTCGAATGGGCAACGGGTTCGAAAAGGTCAAGTTTAAAACTAGTCAACTACAAGACCAGAAACCAAAGGATACAAATCATGATCGTTAACATGTCAACACTCGCTACTGAAGAAGAGATCCGTCACGTAATTGAAAGGATCAAAGAATGCGGCTATCAAGCGCACGTCATCCAGGGCGCCGAAAGGACCGTGATTGGGGCCGTCGGCAGCAACGGCCGCAGAGCGGAAATTGAAGCGCTGCAAGCAGCTGCCGGGGTCCAGGAAGTGATCCAGATCGCACACCCTTTCAAGCTCGTAAGCCGTCAGTTGCGACAGCGTCGCACGATTGTTGACGTCGGTGGGGTCAAAATCGGAGCCGGCGATCTGGTCGTGATTGCCGGGCCCTGCTCGGTCGAATCGGGCGAGCAGTTGATGGCCACGGCGAGGGCCGTGAAAGCCGCTGGCGGTAACATGCTGCGCGGCGGGGCGTACAAACCCCGAACGTCTCCGTACGATTTCCAGGGCCTGGGAGTTGAAGCATTGCATCTCCTGCGAGACGCCAGAGCGGAGACGGGCCTGCCGATCGTGACTGAAGTAATGAGCGAAGCGGATGTTGAGATCGTGGCGGAGTATGCTGACATGTTGCAGGTGGGCGCTCGCAACATGCAGAACTTCTCGCTCCTGCGAAAGCTGGCCACCTTTGCGCGACCAATTCTACTGAAGCGCGGACCATCAGCAACAGTCAAAGAGTGGCTGTTGGCGGCGGAGTATCTGTTGGCGGGCGGAAACGCGAATGTTGTTCTTTGCGAGCGAGGAATCAAGACGTTCGAAACAGCCACCCGAAACACACTGGATTTGTCCGCCATTGCTTTGGTGAAGGAGCTGTCTCATCTGCCGGTGCTGGCAGATCCCTCGCACGGAACGGGCTTGCGGAGTCTGGTACCACCCATGTCTAAAGCAGCAGCCGCGGCTGGCGCGGATGGATTGATTATCGAAGTGCATCCCTGCCCGGAACGCGCGCTGTCCGATGGACCACAGTCGCCGGACCTTCCCGGATTCGCGGAGTTAATGAAGGGTCTGGGGAAAGAGTATCCGAGAGAGGTGAAGGCCGCGTGAGAGCTTTCAGTGCCGGAAAACATTGTAGGGGCGTCCCTCCGTGGGCGCCCCACCGCCGTCGTCACCCGGGGCGCTCAAGGAGTAACGTCCTGTACAATATGTTCACCACCACCACGTGGGGCGCCCACGGAGGGACGCCCCTACAATCCAAAGGTACATGGAGTCACTTCACCGCCTTAGCGTTCTCGGGTTTAGCGAAGAGTGAAGCGGCCAGTGGGCGATTGAATTCAATTGACTCGTAGTTGATGCGGCTTGTTTGTTTGCCGTTGATGAAGTGGTCAACGACGAAGGTTGCGGTTACTCCGTTGATGCTAATGGGCTTTGCCAGCCTATCCTCTTCGGTTATCTCTTCAGTTTCATCAGAGTCGGCTACCTGGCGGTTGCGTTTGTAGATTACTTTCGCAGGCAGTCCGTCTTTTGCCCCAAATTCATATTCAATCCAAAACCCGTCAGGGTAAGTGAGTCGCACAGTCTCGTTGCGCCGGGCCAGCCCCGCCTCGCGGCGGCCGATATAACCAAGAGTGGCGCCCTCGCGACGCCACCAGCCGCGCAAAAGATTATCGATGCTGGTGCGCATGCTCCGTTTGAAGTCCTCGATCTGCGCCGGCTTCTGATCGTTCAAGCTCTTGGTAGCGCCGTCATAAAGCCAGCCAGTCGCGCCCGCGTTGGTTTGCACCACACGCACTCCGGCGCTGGTAAATTCCGTCCGTTCCCTGTCTGGATAAACGATGTAGTCGAGAAACCTGGTCGGCAATTGTGACATGCCGTCCTGATAGGCCGTATAGAAACCGCGCCCGACCACGCTTTGCACGTTCAGGTAAGCACTGCCGCCGAGGACTTCAATGGCGCGCTTGATGATGTCCTCCGCTTTCTCGGTCGAAGCAGGCGTTGGCGGCGCCGGCTTGTTGTCCTGAGCCTGAAGAGCAGCCGGTCCGGAACAACCGAGCGCCAGTAGCATGAGAAACTGAAATAACTTATTTGAAATCTTCATGGTTTGAATCTTTACTGCAAAAACCTTCAGTGTGGAACCGAATTTACCACAAGGCGCCCATGACAGCGCAGGATGAACAACGGTTTGGCTTTTTGAGTTTGCACGTTGGAAAGCCTTGTTTCAACAATTCGCTTTCTTAGTCCGCAGCGGACGACTGATAGTAGCCCAGCACTTAAGTGCTGGGCTTGCCACCCTGAATTCTCCTAGTCCGTGAAACGGACGGCTGAAGAAACACCTTCAACGATGAATTGACCCCATCAACCATCAGTCGTCCGCCTGGCGGACTGGATAGATATTTTATCAACGAGCCCAGCACTCAAGTGCTGGGCTACTGTCAGTCGTCCGCTGCGGACTCGTAGTTGCTAACACGAACGGCACACCGCTGAGGAAACTGATTCAAGCGAAGCGAAAGGGTCTC
>CAZVHN010000544.1:0-5666 GCA_964626895.1 uncultured Chloracidobacterium sp.
CACTTACGGTCGCGCTTATCATTGTCGCTACCTCGACCCCGTCCGCGCTGATTAGCGAAAGCGGTCCCAGGTAGGGCCAGCGCGAGCAGCAGCGCCAGCATCGCAATCGATATCAGGTTTTGTCTGTTCTTAGGAAGTCTCATACAATCCTCCAGATTGGCAGGTTGCCTCTGCAACCCACTGTTTATTAGTGTCGTAATCAGGTGTCAGGCAGAATAAGTTCTACCGGGGGGCATGTTGACTGACAACAATCATCGTGCCAGCTCTAAGTCGTTGGAAAATGGTGGCTGGCGTCCCGTTTCCTACACGATAAGGTGGAATCAGGGACCCGCATCGGATGGAAACTGCGAGACCGAACCGGGGGGCAGTCCGGGGTCCCCAGGCGGGGCAGCCCCGCTGGGGTGGAAGACCCTCCGGGGTAGTAGCCCGCCTGTTAAGGAGGGCTCCTCAAGCTTGGATGGTTTCCACAAGCTTTGATGGTTTCCACCCGCGACAGTCGGACTGTTGCGGATACCTTTTAGTTTCATTGTCGAGTTCCGACATGGCTGAACCAATTGAAGCTGCTGCTGGTCTTCGTGAACGCATTGACGAGGTTCGCGAAAAGATTGCGACTGTGGCCAGGCGCTGCGGTCGCGAACCAACGGAGATCACCCTGGTGGCCGTTAGCAAGACACATCCGGTCGCTGTTTTGAGGGAAGCATTGGCTGCCGGTGCAACTGACTTTGGCGAGAATCGTGTTCAGGAGGCTGAGTCGAAAATCCCAGAACTACGATACGAGGCGGCGCGCTGGCATCTTATAGGTCATTTGCAGGCGAACAAAGCACGCCGCGCCGTAAGGCTGTTTGATATAGTCCACACGCTTGATTCAATCTCCCTGGCTGATCGGCTTGATCGCGCTTGTGCCGAAGAGCACCGTGCCGAATTGCCGGTCCTGATTCAAGTTGATCTCGCCGGAGAGACGACAAAATCGGGCGTGTCGGCGACCGGGCTATCTGAATTGGTAAAGGCCGTGAATCAATGTTCGCGACTTCGCTTCCAGGGCTTAATGACTCTGCCGCCATTTTTTGAAGATGCAGAACGGGTGCGCCTATTTTTCAGGAGAATGCGCGAGTTACGTGATGAACTTCGGGCGGCAGGACACTGCGGCGACTGCCGCGGCGAACTCTCGATGGGAATGAGTCATGATTTCGAAGTGGCGATTGAAGAAGGCGCCACGATCGTGCGGGTGGGAACCGCAATCTTCGGTGAACGTATTCCATAAGCCATGATAATTATCAATCTCGTGTGGCTCCTCGTCTGGTACCTGGTAGTCAGCGCGATCATCGGCGTCATTGTATTGGTTCTTGCTCGAGTGGTGGTGAACTACGCCGACATGAACCCGTTTAGCCGCACGGCTATTACTATTCGACAATTCAGTGATCCGCTGTTGACTCCGGTGCGCCGCATTTTGATGTCTTATGGCCTTGACCAAAAGCTGGCGCCATTCGTGACGATCCTGATCGCTATTCTAATAGGCTGGTTGCTTTTAGAGCTGGTGGGTTCGGTAGTTTTTACAGCACGCGGCGTCGTTACCAGTTTGCAGCGCGGAGCGCTCGTGTCGCTGACCGGTTATGTACTCTTTGGTGTCCTGGCGGTGTATTCGTTCCTGATCGTGGCGCGGATTATCCTCGCCTGGGGAATGAGCTTTGGACACCGCATAATGCGTTTTCTCGTGAGAGTAACTGAACCCATTCTTGGTCCCTTTCGGAGGATGATTCCGACATTGGGTATGTTCGACATATCTCCGATCATCGTCTTGTTGATCCTGCAACTGTTTCAACGGGCCATCGCCGGAACCTTGATCGGCTAAGCAGCGCGGTCGGCGCGACAGTGGGTTCAACCTGTGTGCAGGAGTCCGGGGTGTCTTGAGGGGCCCTCCTAAACAGTGGGGGCTGCTGCCGGAGCCGACATTTCTACAGTGATCCCCTACACCGAAAGCTGCGATGGCATAGTGTTTAAAGTGCATGTGGTACCCCGTGCCTCGCGAAGCGAGGTTGTGGGCGAACACAACGGTGCGCTGCGTGTACGGATTGCGGCGGCGCCGGTTGATGGCGCGGCTAATGAAGGACTCATACGCATCCTGGCGCTGTCTTTTAAAGTTTCGCGCACCGCGGTCCAAATTACCGCTGGCCATACTTCCAAGCTTAAACAGGTGCGTATAGCGGGCGCCGGACCGAAGGCCCTGGCTGCACTTCTTTAGACGCAGCGCGAGTCACGTTGACAGCAACGATTCAAGCAGTGGAATATTGCAACAACACTGATAGCCCAGGTGAGGATTCTTTCGCCGGTTCTACCACGTTTCAAGCAGTTTAGAGTTCAAGGTTTAGCTTGTGTCTTTGGGCCGCCAGCAACCTAAAGGTTGAACTCTCAACTTCTTGAATCTACCACGGCGGTCCCGCACTCGAAACAATTAGTGGACTGAATAAAAAAGCATGGAAGCGAAAACGATCTCTCATTACCGTATTTTGGAGAAGCTTGGCGCCGGGGGCATGGGAGAGGTGGATCTCGCCGAAGACACGAAGTTGGGCCGCAAAGTTGCGCTGAAGATTCTGGGCGACGACTTCACTACGAATAGAGACCGGCTGAACCGTTTTGAACAGGAAGCCTGCGCTGCTTCCGCGCTGAATCATCCAAACATCCTTACGATTCACGAAGTGGGTGTTGACGAGGGTAGGCACTTTATCGCGACCGAATACATCGACGGCAAAACCCTGCGCAAAAAGATGCATGGATCCCCTCTCGACACGAATGTGATTCTCGATATTTCGGTTCAGGTGGCAAGTGCGCTCGAAGAGGCGCACGCAGCCGGCATCATTCACCGCGACATCAAGCCGGACAACATAATGATTCGACGGAACGGCTACGTTAAGGTGCTCGACTTTGGACTGGCGAAGCTTACCGAGGAATCCACCAATCGAAATCCATCTGATGGAGAGGCTTCAACCAGGGTCCTGGTGCACACGGATGCCGGCGTGGTGATGGGGACATCTCACTACATGTCTCCCGAACAAGCGCGCGGTAAAGCGGTGGACGCGCGCAGCGACATTTGGAGTCTCGGTGTAGTGATGTATGAAATGATCGCAGGCAGGACTCCGTTTGAAGGCGAAACCGCGACTGACGTCATCGTAGCGATAACCCAAAAAGAAGCCCCACCGCTGGCTCGATTCGCACCCAGCGTGCCGGCAGAACTTGAATGGATCGTTACGAAGGCGCTGCGTAAAGACAAAGACGAGCGTTACCAGACAATAAAGGAATTCCTGACGGATTTGCGCCGGCTCAAGCAAAGGCTCGAGTTTGAGACCGAACTCGAGCGTTCAGTATCACCTGACAGCGTATCCCGGTCCGGCATCACCGCAGCTACTCCTATTCCTACGGTTTCAGATCGCGTCGCACCCACTGCGGAAGGCACCACGGCCCACCATGCCTCGAGCGCAGAATACCTCGTCAGTGAGATCAAGCGTCATAAAACTGGCGCCGGCATCCTTGCTACGCTGTTTGTTCTGGCGACAGCGGCCGGAGTCTTTTTCTATTTCAACCGGGCTCAAGCCCTGACCGACAAAGATACGGTTCTGCTTGCCGACTTCGTCAACACAACCGGCGAAGCAGTATTTGATGGCACTCTAAAACAAGCGCTCGCCGTACAACTGGGACAATCGCCATTCTTGAACATCTTCCCGGAAGATCGAGTGCGCGAGACGTTGAGGTTCATGGGTAGACCACCTGAGGAACGCGTGACCAAAGATATCGCGAGGGAAATCTGTGAACGGCAGGGAATCAAAGCTATGCTCACGGGATCAATTGCCAGCCTGGGGAGCAACTACGTTATTACCCTCGAAGCTGTGAATGTCCATTCCGGTGAATCAATCGCTCGGGAGCAGGTAGAAGCGGGAAGCAAAGAGCAGGTACTGTCCTCGCTTGGAAGAGCGGCCTCGGTACTACGAGAAAAGCTCGGGGAATCCCTTAGTTCAATTAAGAAGCATGATGTGCCGATCGATCAGGCTACAACCTCCTCTTTGGAGGCTCTTAAGGCATACGCCATGGGGAATGAAGAGCGCGCCAGGGGGAAACCGGAGGAAGCGGTCAACTTCTATAAACGGGCCATTGATCTCGATCCGAATTTTGCCATGGCGTACGCACGCGTGGCTGTATTCCACGGAAATCGAGATGAAAGAGACGAGGCCCAACCCTATGCTCAGAAGGCGTTCGACCTTCGCGACCGCGTTAGCGAACGCGAACGCTTCTACATTTCTGAGAAATACTACAATTATGTTGACGGTGACATTGAGAAAGCGATGGAAGTGCTGCGAACCTGGAGCCGCCTGTACCCAAACGACTTCATCCCTCATAACAATTTGGCTCTCAACTACATGGTTTTCGGGAGATACGAAGACGCCCTGAAAGAAGCCCTCGCGGCTGTTCGCTTAAGCCCGAACACCTCCAGCGCCAATGACAATCTGATTGGTAGTTTCATGGGGCTAAATCGTTTTGATGAAGCCAACGCGGCCCTGGAACAGTTGCGATCGATCCACCCGGACAGTGTTTCCGTGCATTTCGCCAGCGCCGATTTAGCGTTCATTCGCGGCGACCACGCTGCCTTGGAGCGAGAAGCTCAGTGGGCCACGGGCAAACCATTCGAAGCTGGCTATACGGCAGCTCGAGGATCAATAGCTGCGGCTTCGGGACAATTAAAGAAAGCTGTAGAGTTTAGACGGCGCTCGATAGATCTTTACAAGAGTCAGGGTCGTAAGGACAGTGCCGCGCAAACCTTATTAGGACTGGCCTTTAGACAAGCGGCTTTTGGCAAATGCCAGGAGGCCAAAGAAAACGCCGCCGCTGCGCTCAGTTTACACAAGGGCAGAGTCAGCATTTCCGGCGCTGCGGGGATCTATGCTGAGTGCAATGATTTCGATCGGAGCCAGGCTTTGCTTGATGAGGCATTGAAGCTCTACCCCAAAGACACGCCAACGGTGCAGGTAGTGGCCCCATATATCAGGGCACGACTTGAAAGAGGGCGCGGCAATGCGGCCCAGGCGATTCAGCTGCTGGAATCAGTTCGTCGCTACGACCTCGGTCTGATTATCGGTGTCGGAAACAATTATCTGCGAGGTCAGACGTATTTGGACCAGCGCATGGGGAAAGAGGCCGCCGCGGAATTTCAAAAGATTATCGACCACCGTGGAATTGACGTGCTGTCGGAACAACGTCCGCTCGCGCATCTGGGTCTGGCGCGCGCTGCGGCTATTGGCGGCGACGTGCCGAAGGCGAGGACCGCGTATCAGAATTTTCTTGCGCTCTGGAAAGATGCTGACTCGGATTTGCCCATATTCATCCAGGCAAAGAAAGAGTACGAGCAATTGAAGTAGCGCGTGGCACAGACTTCAGTCTGTGACCGCCTTGTCCGTCATCCAACCTTAAGTTATTGCAACCGGCAATCACAGCCTGAAGTCTGTGCCACTGTCACGGTCCAAAGCGCGCAATGAACTCACCGGAAGTAATAAACGCCTTGACCATCTCGGCGTCTACGAAGTTGCCGTTGAACTGATTTAGCTTGCCCAGCCAGAAGTTGTAGCCATCGAAGTTAGTGTCAGGAGTAGCGTCCGGGTTGCGCCGCAAGTAGCCGAAGTACT
>CAZVHN010000545.1:0-2325 GCA_964626895.1 uncultured Chloracidobacterium sp.
GCTTTGGATTGGCGAGCCTTAAACCCCAAAGAATCCAAAGCGCCGTCGCCGCTTCGCTCTGCCGGCGCACTCCACATTTTCGCTCTCTTCGTACGCTGAAAGGGTTTTTCAGCAGCCTGTTAGGGTATGAAGATGAAACCCAGCCTCATTCTTAGCGCGCTCTTAGCATCGTCTCGGACTGTGGTACGCGCATGCGACAGGCTTTATAAGCGAGCTTTGGAAAACTCTCCGCTAACCTGCTTCCCAATACCTCTTAATCTCTCAAGATCGCCCATTAAAACTTTCCGTGGTATATAGCTTAGCGGTTCCACTATCTAGTTCCAGCAGACTTCATGACTAATCCAAAGCTGAAGCAGATCCCCAACTTACGAGAATTGTTAGAGCACCGCGCAGGCGAAGCCCCGGGTAAGCACTTCCTTTTTTCTGAAGCTGACGGCCGGCGCTTCACCTATGCTGAATTTGACGCTGCGGTAAACCGCACAGCGACGCTCTTGGTCTCGCAAGGCGTCCAGAAGGGCGACGTTGTCAGCCTCTTAATGCCGAACAGCGCGGAATATATCATTGCGTATTTTGCCTGTTGGAAACTTGGAGCGCTGGCCGGTCCCGTGAACTCCCTCCTGAAACCACATGAGTTGGTTTACATCATTTCTAACTCCGAAGCTAAGGCCGTATTGGTTCATTCGGATTTCTTGCCAACCATCGAGGGGATTCGCAGTGACTTACCCGCATTGCGAGCGGTGCTTACATTCGACGACGAGGTACAGGCCACCCACGACGCTGGACGAGCGCAGGATCTCCCCCAAGCAAGGGTAAACCAAGATGACGAGGCGATCATAATTTACACCTCCGGCACAACCGGGAAACCAAAGGGGTGTTTGTTAACTCATGGAAACGTGATTGCTAACGCCAGGCAGATCGCTGTCTGGCTTGATTTCACTGAGCACGATCGTCTGCTGACGATAATGCCGCTCTTTCACATGAATGCCGTTTCAGTGACCACGATGTCCGCGCTCTACTCCGGCGGTTCGACCGTGATCAGTCCTAAGTTTTCCGCCTCGCGGTTCTGGGAGGTCATTTCCAATTATCAAATAACTTCGTTTGGTTCGGTGGCGACGATGCTCTCAATGCTCCTGACTACTTATCCGGCTGGCGTGCCTGCGGGTTTGAAGACCGAGCAGCTTCGCTTCGCTATGTGTGGCTCCGCGCCCGTCCCGGCCGAAGTACTGAAGCGTTTTGAAGAAACCTTCAATTGCCTGGTAATAGAGGGTTATGGGCTTTCTGAGTCCACTTGCCGGTCAACCTTCAACCCGCCCGACGAGCGGCGCCGTGCCGGGTCATGCGGTCTGCCGATCGGAAATGAAATGAAAGTTGTGGACGACGACGACAGGGAAGTGGGGGACGGAGCGTTGGGCGAAATTGTCTTGCGCGGTGAGAATATTCTGAAGGGCTATTACAAGAATCCTGACGCGACTGCTGCAGCATTTCGCAACGGCTGGTTTCACACGGGTGATATCGGTTACCGAGACCCGGACGGCTTCTTCTACATTGTCGACCGCAAGAGTGACATGATCATTCGCGGTGGTGAGAACATCTACCCTCGAGAGATCGATGAAGTGCTATACCAGCATCCTTCAGTCTCCGCTGCTGCGGCCATTGGGGTTGCTGATCCGCTGTACGGAGAGGAAGTCGCGGCCTTCATTGTACTCAAGGAGGGAGCGATTGCCTCCGAGGACGAGCTAATTGGATTTTGCCGTGAACGCCTGGCTGACTACAAGTGTCCCAAGACAGTGCGGTTCGTAACCGAGATCGCAAAAGGACCGACTGGAAAACTGTTGAAGCGAGAGCTGTCGAAACTCGCGGCCCAATAGTCGCGGCGGATTATCTCGTGCCCTCGAGTTTAGACAATGGGGTGATACGAGAATCCTTAAACCGATCAGCGACCCAGGCACCCAGTAACCAAAGCCCACAGAGTCCCACCATCAGAGGAGAGAACCATTTCCCGTAGATACCATCGGGCGAGAATTTTTCCGTAGCTGCGTGCAGCACTTCACTGTTTGGCAGTAATCCCGCCTCCGAGAATTCGTGAAACGAGTAAATGGCGACCTGCAGCATGAACAGGAGCAGAAAGACGCCGGTAACCTGAAAGAAGCGTTTCACATTAATCAGGTGTCCGAATCGCGCCCAACCCAGTGCGAATGCCCCGGCCGTAACGAGGCCGAGCAATGCGCCCCAAATCACCTGCGAACCGCGCACCTGCAATAACATCAGTGCGGTTTCCATGCCTTCCCGCGTGACCATCAGAAAAGTAAAGAGAAAGACTCCGGC
>CAZVHN010000546.1:0-8632 GCA_964626895.1 uncultured Chloracidobacterium sp.
CGGATGTGATTGTTCTTTGTTAGATCAAAGTGTCAGGTGCCCCCATTGCGGGGAGAATAGGGAAGCGGGTGTGAATCCCGCGCGGTCGCGCCACTGTGATGAGAATTGCCGCCAACGCCTCTCGTGAGGCTTCAACGGCAAATGCTCTAAGCCAGGAGACCTGCCGATGCCACTTTGCAGCCTTTTGAACACCTCGCGTAAGGGTGTTCAGGCGCACGGATTCCGGGCCCATTATCGAGTCCCGCCGACAGCCTGTTCCCAGCGAGGAAACGGAGATCGGCGGGATTTTTGTTAGTAACACGCTCAACACACCCAGGTTTAAGGTCAATCGCAACGGCGGTTTCGGTCCTGTGTGCTTTTGTTCTGCTCGCGTGCTCGGCCCAAAAGCCAACCCCGACTACAGAACCGTTTGACGCGAGACAGATTACTGACGAGGCCGGAAGAAGAGTCACCGTCCCGGCCAAGATTGAACGATTCATCTCGCTGGCTCCAAATCTAACTGAAATTGCTTATGCAGTAGGTGCGGGCGATCGGCTGGTTGGCAATACTACATTTTGCGATTACCCCGAACCGGCAAAGAAAGTGCAGAAGGTTGGCGATACGCTCCAACCTAACATTGAGCGAATACTCGCCCTCCGACCACAGCTTGTCCTTGTCTCAACAGCCTCGCAACTCGAAGCGTTTACGAAACAGTTGGATGAACATCGGATCGCGGTGTACGTGACGGACCCGCGAGATCTTGAAGGCGTGTTCCGCTCGATACAGAACCTCGGTCAGCTCTTGAACCAGGAGCGGCGAGCCGAAGAAACCGTGAGTCAACTGCGCAAGCGGGCTACATCCGTTACGGAAGCAGTGAAATCCACGAAGCCAATCAGGGTCTTCTACCAACTTTCCGCCGAACCCCTCTACACAGCTGGACGTGATTCATTCGTTACGGATTTGATCCGACGCGCCGGCGGCGTCTCGGTTACGTCGGACGTACCGGAGGCATGGCCAAGATACAGCCAGGAGGCAGCAGTGGCCGCCCGGCCGGAAGCGATTATTCTCCCGACCGACGGCTCCATGGGTAGCGCAAACTCCGAAGTCGCCGAGGGACTGAAAAGGTCTCCGGCTTCTCTTAGCGGAAAGATCTACAGAATAAACGGCGACTTTCTTTCGCGACCAGGACCAAGAGCGGTAGACGGCTTAGAAGCGCTTGCCCACGCTCTACACCCGGCAGCACTTAACAAATGACGGCGAATACAGAAGCAGCTCTGGAGCGCGGCCCGACAGTTCGAGGTCTTGACGACGGAAGGGTAACGCTGCGCCAGACACTAACTGCTTGCAGCCTGCTCCTGGTTGCGCTACTGGCAGCCATCCTGGTGACTTCGCTGTTTGGCAGCGAGCGACTTCCAACGCGAGCATCAATTTGTGCGATCGCCTCACTGGGGCAGTCTTCCTGCGGGCTAACACCTGACCAATACGCGATTCTTCTTGAGATTCGCCTGCCCAGGATCTTTCTGGCGGCCGCGGTCGGCGCCTCGCTCGCGGCTGCCGGTGCGAGTTACCAGGCGTTGCTTCGCAATCCGTTGGCTGAACCATATCTGTTGGGAGTGTCCAACGGCGCCGCGGTTGGCACGATGATCGCGCTGGTATTCTTTGGCGCCTGGGAGTGGAGCCGGCCGTTAATGGCATTTACTGGCGCGCTTGCGTCGACTTTTGTGGTCTATCGACTCGCGCACGGGAGAGCTGGAGCCAGCCCAGAACGACTGATTTTGGCCGGTGTAATTGTGACGACGTTCCTTTCTTCGGCGATTGTCTTCGTGACGACATTGATGGATGCAACCAGAATACGGTCATTTACATTTTGGCTGTTAGGCGACCTTTCGGGCACAACAACCAATCTGCTGGCGCTCGCCATCATCGTGGCCATTGTCGGCACAGCGGTGCTGGCGGCTAACGCCAGGTCCCTCAATCTATTGATGCTGGGCGAGCGAGACGCATTCGATCTGGGCGTTGAAGTAGGGCGGGTACGCTTGATTGTCTTTTTCGTCGCGAGTTTGTTGGTGGGGAGTTCTGTAGCCTCGAGTGGTTCGGTGGGCTATGTGGGCCTGGTTGTTCCCCATCTCGTCCGCCTTTCACTGGGAAGTGACAATCGCATCACGGTTCCGGCGGCGGCGTTTGCCGGCGCCCTCTTCGTGGTTGTAGCTGACACGGTTTCGCGAACGATAATTGCGCCAAGGGAACTGCCGGTAGGGGCAATCACCGCGCTGATCGGTGCGCCTCTGTTTGTCTATCTGCTGAAACGAGGCTGAGTCGAAATTGCTTCAAGCCGACAACATCACAATCAAATATGGGCCGCGGCTAGCGGTGTCAGATGTCTCGTTAAGCGTAAGGGCCGGCGAGATCATAGCGATTCTTGGTCCAAACGGGGCTGGTAAATCGACGCTCCTGCGGGCGCTCAACGGTGGTTTAAAACCCAGCTCAGGCCAGGTTCTGCTTGAAGGCCAGCCCCTTCATCAGTATCCGAGACGCATTATCAGCAGGCATATAGCGGTAGTAGCGCAGGAAGGCGATGTCCGCTTTCCAGTGACGGTGCTCGAATTTGTTCTCGGCGGACGTTACGCGTCGGCCAGCGCGGGCGCGTGGGGCTGGGAAACAGATCACGATATCAAGGTGGCCCACGAAGTCCTCCGCGAAACTGAGCTGAATGAATTGTCAGGCCGATTGATGAATGAGTTGTCAGGCGGCGAACGCCAGCGTGCCGTTCTGGCTCGGGCCCTGGCAACTGAAGCGAGCGTCTTGTTGCTCGACGAGCCAACCGCGAACCTGGATCTCGCGCATCAAGCTGCGATCCTCGCTTTGGTCAGACGACGGTCTGACCTTCACAAGGTAGCGGCTATTGTGGTTACGCATGACATCAACCTGGCGGCCGAGTTTTCGAATCACGTCTTGTTAATGAAAAACGGACAGGGCGTGGCCTTCGGTCACCCCGCTGAAGTGCTGACGCCAGAATTGCTCAGAAAAGTTTTCGACGTACGAATCTTAGTTGATGCGCATCCGATCACGGGTGTGCCTCGAATCACGCCGGTGCATGAAGTGCGCCGGTAGTCTACAACCTGGAGCGGAGATGCCGGGAAGGCGGTGAAATTCCGCCACTGCCCGCGCAACTGTAAGCGGTGACCACGCATGCTCTCAGCCACTGGGGCTACAAAGGATGAAGGCGGCAGGATAGGATGAATACTCTTCGCTGTACCGCCGGCTTCCCGAGGACCTGGGAAGGCGCATGCGAATGATTGGGAACGAGTGAAGACTGCGGAAGAAGAAGGATTATTCATCCTTCCTAATTCCGTCTTCATCCTTGCTTTTCACGCCGTGAGTCAGGAGACCTGCACTCTGCTCTCTTCAGGGCTCGCACTGCGCCGGGCAGGAGAAGCTAACATGAAATTAACTCTCAACAGCAAGATCGGAAGAGTGATGGAAGCAGCGCTTTTCATGCTGCTTGTCTCACTTAGCGGATTTGGGCAAAGTTCGGCTTCGCTCGAAGGGACCGTCACTGACGAACAAGGCGGGAAGATCATGGGTGCGGCCGTGCGCCTGCGGTCGCGCGAGGGAAGACAACTCGCTACCAAAACCGACCAGAACGGATCGTTCAGTTTCAGAGACCTCAGTCGGGGTGAGTATCTTATCGAAGTTAAAGCAGAGGGTTTTTCTGCCTTCGTTTCAGACGAGGTCAGAGTGGAGCGTGCGGGTCACCAAAGCCTTAATTTCGAACTCAAGGTGGCCGGAGTTAACGAAAGCGTCGTCGTGACAGCAACTGGAACGGCCCAAAGAGTAGATGAGGTCTCAAAGGGTTTTTCGCTAATCGACTCCCAACAAATTGAGGACCAAAGGGAGCTTAGTCTCGCAGAAGCTTTGCGGAGTACGCCGGGATTGCGCGTGCAACAGCAAGGATCCCCGGGAGCGTTGACAACATTGCGAGTGCGCGGCCAACGGACTTTTGACACAGCCGTGCTGTTGGATGGTCTTAGAGTCCGAGATGCGGCGGATATCAACGGTTCCGCGGTGTCATTGGTTGCCGATCTGGTTCCGGCGGCCATTGATCGAGTGGAGATCCTGCGTGGCTCGGGTTCCTCAATCTACGGCACCAATGCAAGCGGAGGTGTTGTTAATCTCGTGCCCGAAACCGGCTCGGGCAGGTCACATTTCGAGATGGGATGGGAAGGAGGTGGGCTCGCGACGTTTCGCGAGCGAATCCGAGGTTCAGGCGGAGCACGCCGGTTCGGCTACAGCTTCGGGCTAAACCGAGTCGATGTTCGGAGTGGAGTCGATGGCAACGACGAATATGGAAACTCCGGGGGCAGTGGTCGGGTTCAATTCAATCCAACACCTGCAGTTTCGATTGTCGGCAACGTTTACGGGACGATTTCCAATGCCCGGCTCAACGACAGCCCTTTTGCTTTACCTGCCGCGTTTTCCTCCAGCCGGCTGTATCCGCAGGCAGTAGCTGGCGAAAACTTTCAACCGGACTTCAATAATCCGGATCAGGGTCGCCGCAATCGATTGCTGGTTGGATCGATCAGGCTTTTGCATCAGGTCAACGAAACATTCTCTTACACGCTCGCTTACCAGCGCGTTTCCAGCCACCGGCGAAATTACAACGGACCTGGAATAGATCCGCGATTCGCGTCCTTCTACCCGTTTGGTGACTTTGAATTCATTGGCATCAACAACGGAACAACAGACACCCTGGATGCACGGTTCAGTGCGAGGTTCGGGCGATCCAATCTAGTTACAGGCGGATTCGAGTTCGAGCATGAATCAAGTCTGCAGCAGTTCATCCCAACTTTTGGTCCGTCCAATAATGCCCCGGACAAGCAGCGCACGTTTGCACTCTTCGGTCAGGACCAGTTCTCGCTTTTCGACGACCGCCTGCATGTCTCTGTGGGAGTGCGCGGGCAGTTCTATCGCCTTCGGGCCGCGGATCGTCCAGGATTCTTGAACAGCGTTGCGGCCACGAGTTCGATTACCGGCGATGGGGCGATTGCGTACATGTTTCGTTCCAGTGGAACCAAACTCCGCGCGCATGTTGGAAACGGTTTTCGCGCTCCGTCGATATTCGAGAGATTTGGCTTAGGCACGTTTCCTGGCGCGGGGGTCACGCGCTTTGGCGATCCCACTCTGAAAGGCGAACAGTCACTGGGTGCCGATGCTGGTATAGACCAGAAGCTGATGGGCGACCGTCTCGTTCTCGGAGCCACGTACTTCTACACGAGACTCCAGCGGGTAATCGTGTTCAGCGGATTCTCGGCAGATCCACTTGGACTGGGACGTTTTAGCGGTTACCAAAATCAGCCGGGAGGGTTGTCGCGAGGAGTCGAGGGCTTCGTTGAAGCAAGTCCGCTGAGAGGAACACAAATCCGCGCAGCTTACACATACACCAACAGCGACCGCGCGGTTGCTGGGCGCGGGCTACAGCCGGAATACGTGGTTCCCAAACACGTTTTTGGTTTCAACTGGAATCAGCGCTTCCGTTCGTTTGCTCTTAACCTGGACCTCAACCGCACGGGGTCGTACATCGCCCCAGTGTTCGAGAGCGGTTTTCCGTTTCGCCAGGCGGAGTTCACCTTCAGTGGCTATACGAAAGCGGATCTGTTCGGCAGTTACGAGCGACGATTGGCTGAGCGGGTGACGGTGGTAGTGTTTGGAGGCGCCGACAACTTTCTCAATCGGAGGTATTTTGAGAATGGATTCCGCGCACCCGGAATAGTTGGGCGCGGGGGCGTCAATCTGAAATTCTAGTTACAAAACAAGGCTTCAGGTTGCAAGGCACAGAGTTGTGGGCGCAATTGCGTCAGCTTACCGAACCCGTCCTTGCAACCTGAAAGTGGTAGCCACGCAGCAGCGTGTGTGGCTTACGCTTTCTTGGTAAACAGACCGCCAGCCAGGAAGACCGCACCTAACAGCAGGTGAATACCGTGGTCGGCCATTCCCAGCATCAAGGGACCTACAGTCAACATGCGGCTATTTGCCGCGTCTCCCCGGACCATGCCCAGCAGTCCCAACACTAGATAGACCAGACCGAAGATGAGACAAAGCCCCTTGGCGCCCGATAACGATCCGGCGAAGCCAAAGTAAAGCGCGACTACTCCAGACACGATGTGAACCACGTTGTGCGGTGGCGTCAAGTGAGCACCGAGCAGATTTGGTGCGGCGAAACCCGCAACTCCGACAAGCAGGAAAACGACTCCCAAAATCTTGCAAACAGTCTTTGCCATGATTTGTGTTTTCTCTCCTCTTTTGAAAAGTTGACAATCGAGCCGCGACTTCGCACTAGCATGAAAAGCCCGTCCCCATTCAACCCGCGAGATAGTTACCGAATTGAGCGGATGTATATCAAACAGGTGACCCTATTGCAAAGCTTTTTTCGTTGGGGAGTCTAACCTGCCCTTACTGGGTTAATTTGGTGCGGTGCTATACTGAGGGTGGCGATATCCCCCTCAGATAAGAGCTAACAGTCAGGTTTCAGGAGGTTTGAAATGAGAAACTTCAAAGCGCTTATTGGTTTGGGAAGACATTTAACATCTGCGGCGTGTCTGTTGTTTGTGCTGGCGGCCACAACAAATGCTTATTCAATCGTAATGCGCGGTGGCAAACGCATCGAAATTCCAGCGCAGTTTAGTGTCACCAACATGACCTTAACTTACGAGACAGCCCCCGGTTTTTGGATTACATTGCAGATGGCGGCTGTTGATATTCCGGCAACGGAGCGGGCAAACAACGAAATGCCTGGCAGCCTGCTGGGCCGCGCCTCCAAAGAAAAAGAAACACCTTCCACGTCAGAAAGGACAAGTCAGGCGCGGGAGTCCAAGGCTTCGCGTTCAGTTACTAACCGTGAACTTGAATCTTTTGCGCGCTTAAGACTGGAGAGCGAGCGCGCGTACGAGCAAAGTCTGAAGAACCAAGGCCTTCCTCCGCTGGCGGTACTGCGCGCTCAAGCTGCGGCGGACGCGGAGCGGCTTTGGCAGGAATTAGCCCGGAAACGCGTGGAAGACGAAGCTAGCGAGAAAGCTTCACAACTCCAGGCACAGATTGCAGCTTTGAGTGCCCAGCTAAATTATCTCCAGTCCCGTAGCGGTGAGCTTTCATCTGTTTCACCTGACGCTTTTGCGGTTTACGGCGGTGTTCCATTTTTCGGTGGGCGCTCCAGGGTCAACCCGGCGTTGTTCCGGGTGCCGTTTGGTTTACCGATTGGTGGGGCCTTTGGCACGTTCAATGTACCATTCGGGTCTCCCTCCCAGTTCCCTGGACTACGGCGAAACATAATCGTTGCTCCTGGAACCCGCGTTGGTGGTCGAGTAGGGTTTAGGGGCGGGCCGCATGGCCGACCACATTCCCATTGATTTTGAGACACGGGCCCAGACGTTTCGCGATAGCTGCGCCCGTCTTACCAAGATCGAACCTGTTAACAGTCAGTTGTCAGTGGTCCGTCTAGCTGCAGAATCAGCTATTGATCGCCACTAACAACGGACGACTGACCTCTGACTAATGCCAAACAACTGGGAAACAATTATCGGATTGGAGATTCATGCTCAACTGAGCACCGAGTCGAAAATCTTTTGCGGATGTTCTACGCGCTTCGGTGACGAGCCGAATAAAAACACCTGTCCTGTGTGTCTCGGCTTGCCCGGTGCGCTCCCCGTGCTTAATCGTCGCGTGATCGAGCTCGCTGCTCGCGCCGCGTTGGCCCTCGGGCTGCATATCAATCAGACTTCTATCTTCGCGCGCAAGAACTACTTTTATCCGGACCTGCCGAAGGGTTATCAAATCTCTCAATACGACCAACCGTTCTCGGCCCATGGTGAGTTGGAAATCATGACCACGGAACGAGACGACGCTGGCCATCCCGTCGAATGGAAACCGAAGAAGATTGCCATCACCCGCCTGCATCTGGAGGAGGACGCCGGCAAGAACGTGCACGAGGGACTTCCCGAAGTAGATCGTTACTCCTACATCGACCTAAATCGTGCGGGCACTCCGCTCGCTGAAATCGTTACCGAGCCGGATTTTCGCACGTCGTGGGAGGCCTATGATTATGTCAATCACGTTCGCCGCGCTTTGCAGTGGGTGGGTGCTTCCGAGGCCGACATGGAGAAGGGCAACCTACGCTGCGAGGCCAATGTTTCGGTGCGTCGGATCGGTGACACCAAGTTTGGAACAAAATCTGAGTTGAAGAATTTGAACTCAGTGCGGTTCATGCAGCGGGCCATCGAATATGAGGTGAACAGGCAAGTCGGAGTGCTTGAATCGGGCGGGCGGTTGGTGCAGGAGACTCGGCTCTGGGACGACCGTTTGATGGAAACGAGGCCGATGAGATCAAAGGAGGAAGCGCACGACTATCGATACTTCCCGGAGCCTGATCTGCCGCCGCTCGTTGTCTCGGCAGAATTCATTGAACGAGTTCGTGCTTCGATGCCTGAGTTGCCGGAAGCGCGTCGCAAGAGATTCATGGAGCGGTATGGACTGTCTTTTAGTGATGCATCACAACTGACGTCCGAGCGGTCGCTGGCTGACTATTACGAACGGGCCGCGGAAGCATCAGGTAATCCTCGTGCAACCGCAAACTGGCTCAGATCTGAACTACTGCGAGAAC